>NZ_JARJFB010000004.1:0-25739 GCF_034554655.1 Candidatus Megaera venefica | reverse complement strand
CTTCAGACACATCAAGATCTTGCTGCAAATATTCATAACCACAAAAATATTGCCAATAAATATTTTCCTTTAGCTCTTCCTCCGTAAACGAATCAGAACCGTTGTACATAGCTTGAAGCATTGATAGTGCTAGCATTACTCTATGATCTTTCTTATTTCTACCAAATTGCTTGATTTCAATGTTAGGCAATGCTCTGGCTTCAAGTTCAGACCAATTTACTAAATCCCTTAGTTTATATAACTTGTTTTTAGGATTTAGTTTTGTAGATAATTTCTCTTCAAATAACCTTTCTTGTTTTTGGAGAAAAGTAATATTTTCTATAGGCATAATTTTAAAATCCGTAAGCTTTATGCGGTAATTATACCATTTTCTTATGGATTTTGTAAGCTGTTTATGACATGAAACCCCTTGTTAATTCAGGCGGGGAGAGTTTTGACGGAGGGACTAGTTATGTCCGGCAAAAAATATAGTCATACCGGACTTGATCCGGTATCTTCTTATCTACCGTCATGCTGAGCTCAGTGGGCTTCGCATGTCTTTTCAGCCAAATATCTTCTCCTATCTCATGAGATCCTGAAGTAAATTCAGGATCTCCGTGCGCACAGCAAGTCCCAGTATAAAACTATACAACTCTATTCCTTATCCATAGTTCAGGTTACTTATTGCTCTGGATTGTTATCGTTACCCATTACTTCTTTAATAGAATTAGCCGTTGTCTTATACACCCAACGATTAACAAAATAAGGTAAATTGGGGACCGCTGATTAGAGAAAGAAGAAGCATAAGTTGCTTGGTTAGCACAGCCGACACTTTCCTAAATTGACTGTCTATAGCTCAAGTTAAGAAACTATAGTGAGTAGTATTGGGGAATATAATTTCAAACAAGTTGAAAAAAAAGCGCCATATAAGTAAAGGCGCTTTTTTTATTACAAATTTTAGTTCTCTATAATTTCTTCTTTTGTCTACCTACAAGCTCTTTTTTATTCAGATACTTTTACAGCTGCTTTTTTAACTGTACTCGCCTTTTTCGTTGCAGACTTTTTTGCTGCAGCGGTAGAGCTTGGCTTAGTAGTTATAGTCTTTTTAGCTTCTTGTGGATTAAGCATGAGGTCTTTTACTCTAGCACTTAAGCGACTTACTTTTCTTGAAGCAGTATTTTTTTGGATTAGCTTACAAGCAACTCCTCTCATAATTTCTGATTGAGCAACTATCAAGGCTTTTTTTGCCTCTTCAGGTGAACCAGAGTCAACAGCCGCTAATACTTTTTTGATATATGTCTTAATACGACTTTTTCTGTTCTTATTTACTTCTGTATTGCGCTCAGTTTTTCTAATCGCTTTTTTGGTTGAAGAGTGATTTGCCATAAATTAAAAACCTTATCCTTAAATTTCTTGTTCTGTATCGTCTATTACTGGAGTCATACAACCTTTTGCACTTACATCTCTGTCAACAAACTCAATATATGCAACTGGTGCTCTATCACCATATCTAAATCCTGCTTTAATTACTCTTGTGTATCCACCAGGGCGCTCTTTATACCTTGTGGCCAGGATTGACATCAATTTTTCTGCAGCAACTATATCTCTAATGCGTGAGATTATATCCCTTCTCGCAGCTAAAGTACCATTTCTGGCCTTAGTAACTAACCTTTCTACAATCGGTCTCAAAGCCTTTGCTTTTGGTAAAGTCGTTTTTATCTGCTCATTCATAATTAACGCTGTCGCCATGTTGGCGAACATAGCTTTCCTATGAGAAGACGTTCTATTTAACTTTGATCCTTTTATTTTATGACGCATTTTTACTACCTAAAATTCCAACTTATTTAGTCATCTCTTGAGAAAATATATCTCAATAAGAATCTTCATATTTCTTTGCTAACTCTTCAATATTCTCTGGCGGCCACCCACTGACTTCCATACCAAATTTAAGCTTAAATTTTTCTAAGACGTCTTTAATTTCGTTTAGTGATTTTCTACCAAAGTTTTGAGTACGTAACATCTCAGCTTCAGTTTTATTAACTAGATCACCAATATATACAATATTATCATTCTGTAGACAATTTCTTGACCTAACTGACAACTCAAGCTCATCAACTTTCTTAAGAAGAATTGGATTATATTCAAGCTCTTCTTTTGTTTCGTGTTTTTCTTCTTCTACTTCTTCGAAGGTAATAAATAATTGTAACTGATCTTGTAAGATTCTAGCAGATAAAGCAATTGCCATCTCAGGACTAATTGTACCATCTGTTTCAACATTCATTATTAGCTTGTCATAATCTGTGATTTGACCAACACGAGTATCTTCAACCTTGTAAGAAACTTTCTTAACTGGACTAAATAATGCATCAATTGCTATAACTCCAATAGGAAGATCTTTCATTTTACCATTACCAGCTGGAACATAGCCCTTACCAGTTTCACAGTATAATTCCATCTCAAACTCAACATCTTTGGACAACGTACAAATCATCTGGTCTGGGTTTAAAATTTCCACATCTGATCCAGATTCGATCATACCAGCGGTAACCACACAAGGCCCCTTTGCATTAATACGCAAAGTTTTTTTGTCAGACGAATGAATCTTAACTGCAACTTTCTTAAGGTTAAGAATTATATCGATTAAATCTTCTTTCACCCCAGATTTTGCTGAAAATTCATGTACTACTCCAGGAATCTTAACTGCTGTAATCGCAGCTCCTTGAAGAGATGAAAGTAACACTCGGCGAAGAGCGTTACCAATAGTCAAACCAAAACCACGCTCAAGCGGTTCTATAATGATATTAGCGATGTTATTATCATCATTCTTACCATCATACGTAATTTTTGACGGTTTAATCAATGAACTCCAGTTTTTATTCAATGATAACATAATATGTCTTTCCTTAAAATCTACACTTATACTCTTCTTCTCTTAGGAGGTCTCACACCATTATGAGCTACACCTGATACATCTGTTATAGAGGTTACTACAAAATTCTGGCTAAACACCGCTCTCATCGCCGACTCTCTCTGAGAACCAGCCCCCTTAATTCTTATTGAAACAGTTTTTAGCCCGTGCTCTTTTGCCTCTTCTGCAACTTTATCAACCGTAATCTGAGCTGCATAAGGAGTAGCCTTTTTAGCCCCCTTAAATCCATGCGAACCAGCAGTAGAAATAGCAATAACATTACCCTGAGTATCAGTAACTGTAACTATGGTATTATTAAAAGTTGCTTTAATATGAACAATACCTAAGCTAATATTTTTCTTTTTCTTTTTGGATTTATTTATTGGACTCATTATTTTATCCTTAAATTATTTTTTCTTACCAGCAATTGCAACGGCCTTACCTTTTCTTGTTCTTGCGTTAGAATGCGTATTCTGACCACGAACCGGTAATCTTCTGATATGCCTTAAACCTTGATAGTTACGAATATCTTTCTTTTTCTTGATATTCAAACTTACTTCTCTCCTAAGGTCGCCTTCTACCTGGAAATTCTTATCAATTTCATTCCTGAGTAAAACAAGCTCATTATCATCAAGATCCTTTACCCTTTTGCTCTCAGAAATATTTGTGTTTTTACATATATTTCTAGAGGCAGTAAGCCCTATACCATAAATATATGTCAAACTAATCACCAATCTTTTATTCGGTGGAATATTTACACCTGCAATCCTTGCCACAAAAACTCTCCAATTTTATAAAAAATAATTAGAATCAGAATAATATAAAAATATTCAACAAAGTCAAATCTTTTTTACAATAGATGCCACTTCATCGGCAACCTTTTGCTTTGATTGACCAGCATTCACAATATGGAACTTACCTTTCTTTTTGTAATATTCGACCATAGGAAGCGTCTCTTTTCTATATTCATCTAACCTAGCAACAATCGTATCTTGATCGTCATCCAACCTCGCTAACAGGTCGTGTGAACCACATTCATCACACACACCAGCCTTTGATGGTTTGTCAAAATATTCGTTATAGATCCTACCGCATGAAACACAGTTGAAGCGCCCTAAAATACGTTTTATTGCTACATCATTATCAAGATTAAAGAAAATAGTGCTAATATCCGCATCTATATTTTCAATAAAATACTCTGCTTGTTCAAGAGTCCTAGGATAACCATCAAGAATACATCCACTTTTACATTCGTCAGATAAAATATATTTCCTAACTATTTTATTAACCAAGTCTGAGGGAACCAATTTACCTTCATTCATATAACTTGCAAGCATTTTTGACTCAGCAGTATCTTCTTGGATCATCTTTCTAAAAATATCACCGGTAGATATATGCGACAAAAATAGATCTTTCGAAAGAATTGCACCATGAGTGCCCTTACCAGACCCAGGAGGACCCATTAAAATTATTATTCTCTTTATCATTTCTCTTTTAACCTCATTTTTTTTACTAGTCCTTCATACCTAGCACTAAAAAGATGAGTTTGTACTTGCGTGAAAGTGTCAAGCACGACATTAACTACAATTAAAAAACTTGTTCCACCCAAAGCAAATGCTACAGAAAATTTATTCATCAACAACTCAGGAACTATACATACAAATGCTAAATATATACTGCCAATAACCGTGAGCCTGGTTAATAAATAATCAAAATATTCGGCTGTATTTTTGCCTGGCCTTCTTCCCGGTACATAAGCACCGTGCTTCCTTAGATTGTTGGCCGTCTCTTCAGAATTAAATACCACAGCGGTATAAAAAAAGCTAAAAAACATTATCAACGAAATATACAGAAGAATAAATAACGGCTTCCCATGACCTAAATAACGTGAAATTATACCCATTATTTCTGAGTCTTTCCCAGAAAAATCAGAAATAGTTGCTGGAAAGAGCAAAACAGAACTTGCAAAAATCGGAGGAATTACCCCAGAAGTATTAAGCTTGAGCGGCATATGCGTGGAATCTCCGCCATATATCTTATTACCCACCTGCCTTTTCGGATATTGTACAAGCACCTTTCTCTGCGCACGCTCGAAAAAAATGATCGTGGCAATCATTATTAACACCCCAGCACATATAGCCATAACAACCAAAGGAGACATTGCCCCTTTACGAGAAAGCTCAAACATACCAATAACGGCGCTTGGTAAACCAGAAACAATACCTATAAAAATTATCAAAGATGTCCCATTGCCAATTCCTCTAGATGAAATCTGCTCGCCTAGCCACATCAAAAATATAGTACCTACTACAAGAGTGGTAATAGTTGATATTTTAAAAATCATAGGAGCAATAATGACAACTGGACCGTGTGGAGTTATTGTTGACTCCAATCCAAGCGTTACTCCATAAGCTTGAAAAGCCGCAAATAAAACAGTAAGATATCTTGAAAGTTGGTTAATTTTACGACGCCCAACTTCACCGTCCTTTTTTAGATTCTCTAGTGGTTTGTAGGCAATTGTCATCAGTTGAATGACAATTGATGCTGTAATATAGGGCATGATTGCTAAGGCAAAAATAGACATTCTTTCAAGAGAACCACCTGACAGCATGTTAAACATACCAAGAATTCCTCCCTGATTTTGCTGAGCAAAACTGGCTAATGCTATAGAATCTATTCCAGGTATTGGAATAAAAGAGCCAAATCTACAGACAACCAAGACACTCAAAGTGAATATAATTCTGCTACTAAGCTCTCCTTTCGATTTTTGCATTATACTTAATCTAGTTTAAAATACGAATTTACGAATTCAAGATAAGACTTACTACCATAAATTCAGTTATAATATTGAAGAAAATCTGCTAATGGTAGCTATGAACTTAAATCTTCAAAACTATAATTTGTTATTTTTACAAAAATATATTTAGAATTAAGACTTTAACCATTCCAAACTTTACTTCTTAAGTCTATATTTAATTATCTAAACCTGGAGTTTTTGCCAAAACTTTACCACCAGCTTTTTCAACAACTATTTTTGCTCCTTCTGAACAGGCATCTAATTCGATTGTAAGCTTGTGCTCTACTTTTTCAAGACCACCCAACAATTTAACAGGTACCATTTTGCTTTTGATATAACCAATATCAACAAGAAGATCTTTATTAATACTATTAGCACTGTCAATACGCTTCATTGAAATCAAAGCTTCAATATCAGCAAGGCTTATTGGTGTATATTGTATAGATTTGGAGCATCTAAAACCTCTTTTTGGCAAACGCTTAATCAAAGGCATTTGTCCGCCTTCAGTTTTAATTGCAACACCAGACCTAGACTTTTGTCCCTTTTCACCTTTACCACAAGTCCGACCAGTACCGCTACCATTACCTCTGCCAACTCTTTTTCTTGGTTTTTTAGAGCCTGGTATATTAAATAATGTGTTTAATTTCATAACCATAATTCCTTATTATACAGTTTCTACACTTACTAAGTGCCTAACTTTGCCAACCATTCCTCTAACTGAGGGCGTGTCTTCGAGTACTCTTGTTCTGCTTAGTTTATTTAAGCCAAGACCAATCAAAGTTCTACGCTGAGCGTCTGGACGACCAATTGGGCTGCCAGTTTGAGTTACTTTAATTTGACCTTTAGTTTTTGCTTTTACTTTTTTCTCAGTCATGCCACTACTATCAATTTTAATTTAATTCGATTAAATACCAGAAGAATTTACAGATAATTCTGAAATATTCTTATCTCTTCGAGCTGCAATATCTTTTGGAGAACTAAGATTCTTTAAAGCATTAAAAGTTGCGGCAATCATAGCATTTGGACTAGATGACCCTAAAGATTTTGCTACTATATCTTCTATCCCCAAACGACCAAAAATAGACCTTAATGGTCCACCAGCAATCACCCCAGTACCAGGAGCAGCTCTCCTCAATAGCACCTTGGCTGCACCACTTTTGCCTATCACATCATGGTGAATTGTTCTTCCTTTATATAGAGGCACAGTAATCATATTATTTCTTGCATCTTTTGTAGCTTTAGCACGAGCTTCCGTTACTTCTTTGGCTTTACCATTCCCATAACCTACTCTGCCATTTTCATCACCCACTATCACAATCGCTGCGAAAGAAAAGTTACGACCACCTTTAACAACTTTCGTTACTCTGTTTACGTGAACTAGGTCTTCTACTACGCTATCTGTATTTTTAGACATCTATTTTCTCTATTAAAATTGCAGTTTTTTTCTTGCTTCATCAGCAAGAGCCTTCACAACACCATGGTACTTATGACCACCTTTATCAAAAGCAACAAGCTTTATTGACTTTTTCTCTGCACGATCAGCAAGGAGTTTACCAACTTTAATTGCAAATTCTATGTTACAGTTTGACTTAGCCGGCTTCCTAATTTCCTTATCCAAAGTAGATGCAGCTACTAAAGTTCTTGAGGTAGAATCATCTATAATTTGAGCATACACATGACGCCCAGATTTAAAAACAGACAATCTATTTCTGTCAGATACTTTTTTTAGCTTTGTTCTTACTCTTTGTCTTCTTTTTATGAAGCTTTGGTTACTTGAACTCATAATAATACTCATACCCCTAAAGTGCGAATTTAAGATAACACACCCTAAATCCAGCTATAATATTGAAGAAAATTTTATTAGTTTAGGAAAACTACTTCATCCTAAACTAAAGTTAAAAACTAACCTTTCTTACCTTCTTTTCTTTGTACATACTCACCTTTGCGCCTAATACCTTTACCTTTATAAGGCTCTGGCGGTCTCTGGTTACGAATAATAGCAACATACTGTCCTAATTTCTGCTTATCATGAGACTCAAGAACAATTATATTTTGCTTTGGCGCTTCTACTTTAATCCCCTCAGGAATTTCAATCTTAGTATTATGACTCTTACCGAGAGTCAAATTAAGGTATTTTCCCTTTACGGAAGCTCTGTAACCAACGCCATTAACTTCAAGCTCTTCAGTAAAACCTAAAGTAACTCCTTTAACCATCCCATTGATAATACTTCTTGCAGTACCCCACATAGCTCTCGCTTCTTCAGACAGTGGTTTTACAATAATAAATCCATCTATATGATCTATAGAAATCTGCCCAGCAAAAACTTTCTCAAGAACTCCTTTTGGCCCTTGAATTTTTATATTCAAACCAGAGATTTCGACTTTTACCCCTGCCGGAACTGGGATCGGTAATTTACCTACTCTTGACATTACAAAACTCTAAAATACTTTACAAATTACTTCGCCGCCTACATTCACTTTTTTGGCTTGCCTATCAGACATAACACCATGAGATGTAGACAAAATATGAATACCCATGTTATTAAAATAACCAGGCAAATCGTTAATTGAAGAATAAATTCTTTTCCCTGGTTTAGACACTCTGTGGATTTCAGATATTGCTGGCTCTCCAACACGTGAATATTTCAAAGAAATATCAATCACTCTTTTTTCCACATCTTTTGTGTAACCAACGATAAACCCCTCGCTTTTTAACACATCAAGAACCGTACACTTAAGATTAGACATAGGCAAAGCTACGTTAAGGAGCTTGCTCTTTTGACCATTTCTAATCCTAGTTAGCATATCCGCAATATTATCTGACATCGACATAATGATAATTCCTAATCTTTAAATATTTGTTTCTTTACCAGCTGGCTTTAATAACACCAGGAAGCATTCCTTTTGCCGCCAATTCTCTAAGTACATTACGGGACAAACCCATCTTACGATGAAAACCTCTTGGTCTCCCTGTTATTGCACATCTATTTCTAATTCTATTTTTTGCAGAATTTCTTGGCAAATCAGCTAGTTTCAAAACCAACTCAAATCTCTCTTCAAGCGGCAGCTTCTTATCTTGTATTTGACTAGACAACGCTTCCCTTTTCAGTTTAAAAGATTTTACTAACTTTTTCCTTTTCTCGTTTCTGTTTATAGATCCAATTTTTGCCATATTTTTGTGCTTTTAATTAAACTTTAATTGTAGAATGGAAGGTTAAACCCAGAAAGCAATAGTTTTGCTTCTTCGTTTGTCTTCGCAGTAGTTACAATAGTAATATCCATACCCCTTATTTTATCAATTTTATCATAATTGATTTCAGGAAAAACTATCTGCTCTTTAATACCAAAAGTGATATTACCTTTTCCGTCAAAACTCTTAACAGACAAGCCTTTAAATTCCTTCACCCTAGGCAAAGCAACAAGAACTAACCTCTCCAAGAATTCGAACATTCTATCTCTTCTTAGCGTAACTTTACAACCAAGCTTCATACCTTCACGTAGCTTAAAGCTCGCGATAGATTTCTTAGCGTAAGTAGTATAAGGCTTCTGTCCAGTAATGGCAGTCATATCACTTATCGCATGATTAATAACTTTTGAATCAAGCACTGCATCACCAACACCCATATTTACCACAATTTTTGACAATTTAGGCATCTGATGTTTATTAGGATACTTAAACTCACCCTGTAAAGTTTTAATTATCTGCTTACTATAAAGCTCTTTAAACCTGAGCAACATTATTTACCTTCCTTAGAAATTATTTCACCAGATTTTTTGGCAAACCTAACTTTTTTACCGCCTTCTAGAACTTTATATCCTATTTTTGTAATTTCATTCGTCTTAGGGTCAATATGACTTACATTCGATATATGAATAGGAAGCTCTTTCTGCACTATACCACCTTCACTCGTTTGAGTTGCCTTAGTATGTTTTTTTGCAAGATTTACACCAGAAACTATTAGCTTCTTCTCAGACGGGAATACTTTTAATACATCCCCTACCTTACCTTTGCTTTTACCAGTTATTACCTTAACTGTGTCGCCTTTTTTAATTTTCAATTTACTCATTTAAATCACCTCTTCCGCAAGGGAAATTATTTTCATAAACCCCTTTCCACGAAGCTCTCTAGGAACTGGCCCAAAAACTCTCGTACCTATAGGCTCGTTCTGCTTATTAACAAGAACTATCGAGTTTGAATCAAATTTGATAGTACTCCCGTCAGGCCTTCTCACACCTTTTTTAGTTCTTACAATAAGACCTCTGTGCACTTCACCTTTCTTAACTTTGCCACCAGGAGATGCTGATTTTATTGATACTACAATAACATCACCACAACCAGATATCATACGAGCAGAGCCCCCAAGGACTTTAATACACATCACTTTTTTCGCACCTGAGTTATCTGCAACATCAAGCATACTCTGCATCTGAATCATAATTCAAAACTTCCAATTCATATAACATTAAACAAAGGACAAAATACAGAAACCGCCCCAAAAAGTCAACGACTTATTCGCCCATTACCACCCAAGACTTAGTCTTGGAAATAGGTCTACATTCTTCGATTCTTACTTTATCACCAACCTTGCACACATTATTTTCATCATGTGCAGCATATTTAGTAGATCTTCTTACAGTTTTTTTATACAAAGGATGTCTATACGTTCTTTCAACCTTTACTGAAACCGTCTTATCATTTGTTGCACTTTCAACCGTGCCTTGTAAAATTCTTTTAGGCATCTATTTCGAGCCTCCGGCTTTTCTTTTTGTTAATTCAGTATTTACCCTAGCTATGTCTTTTCTTACCATAGAAAATCTCGTTGTATTAGTTAGCTCCCCTAGAGTTTTTTGAAACCTCAAATTAAAAAGTTCTTTTTTTAGAAAAACAACTTTTTCTCTTAATTTTTCAACGCTTAAACCAGAAAGTGCCTTTGATGTAAATTCTTTATCACTCATATCTTTGTACTATTTTTGTTCTAACCGGTAACTTTGCAGCAGCAAGCTCTAAAGCTATTCTTGCCACATCTTCATTTACTCCATCAATTTCAAACATAATTCTTCCAGGGGACACCCTTACAGCAAAATATTCAGGAGACCCTTTACCTTTACCCATACGAACTTCGTTCGGTTTCTTAGAAACAGGCAAGTCTGGGAAAATTCTTATAAAAAACTTGCCCTGCCTTTTCATATGCCTTACTGCAGCACGACGAGCAGCCTCTATTTGCCTTGCGGTAACACGCAATCCATCTAGTGACTTCAATCCGAACATACCAGAATTAAGCATAGTACCGCTCTTAGCTTTTGGAGCGACTCTTCCTTTATGAGCTTTTCTAAATTTTTGCCTTTTTGGAGCTAGCATTTTAATCTTCCAATCTAATATTAATAATTATCTTCTAGGCTGCTGACTATATTCGCCTTTATATACCCACACTTTGATACCAATAATACCATATGTAGTTAAAGCCTCAGCTGTACCATAATCAATATCTGCACGCAGCGTATGTAGAGGAACTCTTCCTTCTCTGTACCACTCCGTTCTTGCAATCTCTGCACCACCTAAACGACCAGAAACCGCAACTTTAATACCCTTACCACCCTGCTTAAAACAGTTTTGAATCGCCATTTTCATCGCTTTTCTAAATGATACACGGCTTTCTAATTGTTGAGCAATTGTTTGTGCCGCAACATTTGAATCAATTCCAGGCTTTTTAATTTCATGGATATTAATAAAAACTTCAGCTGATGTAATCTTTTGCACATCACGCTTGAGTTTTTCAATGTCAGAGCCACTTTTTCCTATAATTATACCAGGTTTTTTAGCATGTATATTAACTACAATACTATTACTAGGTCTTTGAATTATCACTCTACTTACTTGAGCAAGCTTATATTTTTTAGTGATTAGCGATCTAACCGTTAAATCTTGCAACAATTTTTCAGCATAATCCTTCTCTGCATAAAGCACAGATTCCCACCCCTTAAATAATGTTGGCCCTACTCTAAAACCATGGGGATTTACTTTTTGTCCCATATTATTTCTCCTCTTTTTCGGATACTGTTATATACAAGTTACTAAACGGCTTAATAATCTTAGCCCCTCTGCCCCTTGCTCTAGCTCTAAATCTTTTCATCACTATAGAGTTACCAACAGTAGCTGAACTTACAACAAGATTATCAATATCTGATCCCATATTATTTTCAGCGTTAGCAATAGCTGATTGCAAACATTTTTTTACATCAATAGCTATACGCTTTGGCGAAAATGTAAGCTGCACCAACGCATCTGAAACTTTCATATTTCTGATCACCGCCGCGACTAAGTTCAATTTTTGAGAACTAGTTCTTAAACGTATAATCGAAGCCTTTGCTGATAAATTACTCATTATTCTTTGCACCTATTTTCTTTTCGCTTTTTTATCCGCACCATGCCCATGGTAGGTACGAGTTGGAGAAAACGCACCAAGCTTTTGACCAACCATTTCTTCTGTAGCCGTAACTGGTATGAATTTATTACCATTATGTACAGCAAATGTAAACCCAACAAACATTGGTAAAATTGTTGACCTTCTCGACCAAGTTTTGATAATTTCTTTATTACCTGCGTCCATTAATTTTTGTACTTTTTTTAATAAGTACCCATCAACAAAAGGACCTTTCCATACCGAACGTGCCATATCTCATTCACCTATTTTTTTGTTCTTCTTTTCAATATAAACTTAGATGTAAGCTTATTTTTACGAGTCTTCTTACCTTTAGTCGGCTTACCCCATGGAGTAACAGGGTGACGTCCGCCCGAAGTCTTACCTTCACCACCACCATGTGGGTGATCGACAGGGTTCATCGCAACACCTCTAACATGAGGACGCTTGCCAAGCCATCTATTTCTTCCAGCTTTACCAACGATCGTATTCTTTTTATCTGCATTAGATAAAGTGCCAATAGTTGCCATACAACTAAGTAGTACTATTCTAAGTTCTCCAGAAGCCAATTTTAGCTGAGCATAACCAGAGTCTTTTCCAACAAGACTTACTGAAGCACCAGCAGATCTAGCAATTTGTCCACCTTTACCAGGTTTCATCTCAACATTATGCACAATAGTACCAACCGGGATATTCTTTAGAGGAAGACAATTTCCAATTTTTATATCCACATCATCATTACCAGACACTACCTTATCGCCTGGATTCAACTTGGCTGGAGCTAGAATATAAGACAACTCTCCATCTTCGTATTTGATCAAAGCTATATAAGCCGTTCTGTTTGGATCGTATTCAATACGTTCAATGGTCGCCACACTATCAAACTTATTTCTCTTAAAGTCAATAAGTCTGTAGAGTTTTTTATGACCACCACCTATATGACGGGAAGTAATCCTACCACGATTATTTCTACCACCAGTCTTAGAAATACCTTCTGTTAATTGCTTAACCGGCCCACCTTTCCATAAATCACTTTTATCAACTCGAACTAAACCTCTTTGCGATGGCGTAGTCGGATTATACTTTTTTAAGGCCATTATTTAACACCTCCAGCTAAATCTATGGTGTGATCTTTTTCTAAAGTAACAATTGCTTTCTTTACATCAGATCTACGACCAATAACACCTCTAAATCTCTTAACTTTACCCTTTTGATTCAGAACATTCACAGCTTTTACTTTAACTCCAAATATCTCTTCAATAGCTTTTTTTATCGAAATCTTATTACTACTTGGAGAAACCTCAAACACGTACTTACCATGCTCACCGAGAATCGTTGATTTTTCGGTTATTATAGGTTTTCTTATCAAATCATACTTAATCTTAGTCGTCATTACTTCAACCTCTCTTCTAGAAGCGGTAGCGCATCTTTCGATATCAACACATGATCACTTCTTATAATGTCATAAACATTCGCACCAATCACCGGCACTACACAAGTATTAATTGCCGAAGCTGCAGATAGTTTTAAATTTTTCTCAACAAAAGCAGCACCATCAATTACAAAAAATCTACCACCACCGAAATTAGCAAGCGCCTTGACCAATTCAGCAGTTTTAGGCTGCTTCATTTCAACAGAATCAACAAAATGGAGCGCACCGGCCGCCAATTTTATCGAAAGCGCATGCCTCAAACCTAACTTTCTAACTTTCTTTTGCAAACTCGTCTCATGAGATCTTACTTGCGGGCCATGAGCTATACCACCGCCACGACGCTGAACACCTCGAGCATTACCTTGCCTTGCGTTACCAGTTCCTTTTTGCTTAAAAGGCTTTTTGTTTGAACCAGAAACTTCTCCCACTGTTTTAACAGCATGAGTCCCGCTTCTAGCTTTAGCCCTTTGCCAGTCGATAACTCTTTTAATGATATCTTCTCTTGCTTCCAGTCCAAAAATAGCTTCGCTCAACGATACTTCGCCAACAACTTGATTTTTTAGACTTACCAAATCAGCTTTCATAAATTTTTACCTAATTTCACTCAATCCAATATCTAAAACTATACAGAAACTGCTTTTTTAACAGCATCTTTGATCGACACGTACTTACCTTTCGACCCAGGCACATTTCCAGAAACAATAATTATTCCTTTTTCATCATCAATTTCTACAATTCGTAAATTTTGAATAGTCACATTCTCATCACCCATATGACCAGCCATCTTCTTACCCTTAAACACCTTGCCCGGATCTTGACACTGACCAATCGAACCATGAGAACGATGGGATACAGAAACACCATGCGAAGCTTCCAACCCTCTAAAGTTATGTCTTTTCATAACCCCAGCGAACCCCTTACCAATCGATCTTCCCGTAACATCGACAAATTGACCAATTTTAAAGTGACTTGGTTTCATCTCACAACCAATATCAAGCAGGTTGTCTTGAGAGACCCTAAACTCTTTTAATAAAGCCCTTGGTTCAACTTTTGCATCAGCAAAAACTTTTCTCATTGGCTTAGAAACCTTCGAAGGTTTCTTCAAAGTAGAACCCAAAACAACAGCATTGTATCCATCTCTAGAGTCAGTTTTTTGACCGACCACTTGACAATCCTCAAGCTGTAAAAATGTAAGTGTAATTCTTTCACCTTGCTCGGTGAACATCGAGCTCATGCCCAATTTTTTTGCGACCAAACCTGTTCTCATCTTTAAACACCTACCAATTTAATTTCAACATCAACACCAGCTGGTAAGTCAACTTTCCTTAAAGCTTCGACAGTTTGCGGAGTAGGATAATTAATAATCACCAATCTTTTTTGAGTTCTAATCTCAAATTGCTCCCTAGACTTCTTGTCGATGTGAGGACCCCTTATAACCGTAAACCTTTCAATATGTCTCGGAAGAGGAATTGGACCACTAACATCCGCACCAGTACGCTTTACCGCACTAACAATCTCGCCTGTCGCATGCTCAAGGGAGCGATGATCAAAAGACTTTAGTTTGATTTTTATTCTCTGATTATTCATATTAACCTTATATTTAAAACAGCCCAAGTATAAGCCTCAAAAAGAGACGCCAACTCTAAATACTTAAGCGGCCCGAAAATTCGCGCCGCTTAGAGATATTTACTTTAGGATTTTCGACACAACACCAGCACCAACAGTTCTACCACCTTCACGAATCGCGAAACGTAAACCTTCATCCATGGCAACAGGAGAAATCATCTTAACAACAATTTTTGTATTATCACCAGGCATTACCATTTCTTTACCTGCTGGCAATTCAATTTCACCAGTAACGTCAGTAGTTCTGAAATAAAACTGAGGACGATAATTCTTAAAGAACGGTGTATGACGACCACCCTCTTCTTTATTAAGAACGTAGATTTCAGCTTCGAACTCAGTGTGAGGAGTAATTGAACCAGGTTTAGCTAAAACCTGACCTCTATACACATCTTCTCTTTTTGTACCACGAAGAAGTACACCGACGTTATCTCCAGCTTGACCAGAATCAAGAAGTTTTCTAAACATCTCAACACCAGTACAGATTGTTTTGACAGTATCTTTAATACCAACGATTTCAATCTCTTCACCAACTTTAACTATACCCTGCTCAATCCTACCAGTAACAACAGTTCCACGACCGGAAATAGAGAATACATCTTCAATCGGCATCAAGAACGGCTTATCAAGCTCACGAACTGGCTGCGGGATGTAAGAATCAACCGCATCCATAAGCTCTTCAATACATTTTTCATCAGTACCGTTAAGAACATTAAGCGCAGAACCTTTAATAACAGGAATTTCATCACCTGGATACTCATAAAGAGAAAGAAGCTCTCTTACTTCCATTTCTACCAATTCTAAAAGCTCTGGATCATCTACTTGATCAACTTTGTTCAGGAACACAACAAGCGAAGGCACACCAACCTGACGAGCTAAAAGAATATGCTCTCTGGTTTGTGGCATTGGACCATCAGCAGCCGACACAACAAGTATAGCTCCATCCATTTGGGCAGCACCAGTAATCATGTTTTTTACATAATCAGCGTGACCAGGACAGTCAACGTGAGCATAGTGTCTCTTGTCTGTTTCGTATTCAACGTGAGCTGTTGAAATTGTAATACCCCTTGCTTTTTCTTCTGGAGCACCATCTATCTCATCATATTTTGATTCTTTTGCCTGACCTTTTTTCGCCAGAACTTTAGTAATCGCCGCTGTAAGAGAAGTTTTACCATGATCTACGTGACCAATAGTTCCTATGTTACAGTGCGGCTTATTCCGCTCAAACTTTGCCTTTGCCATAAGTTTTCTCCTAAAAATATATAAAAGTTCAACAACTAAAAATTACTTAACTTACTTTAACATCATCGCTCAAATATCCACAGCTACATTTAAGCTTATGGAGCGGGTGATGGGAATCGAACCCACGCAGCCAGCTTGGAAGGCTGGGGCTCTACCATTGAGCTACACCCGCAATACTCACCTAAACCACACATAATTCAAGTGGTGGAGGGAGAAGGATTTGAACCTTCGAACGCATACGCGGGCAGATTTACAGTCTGCTGCCATTGACCACTCGGCCACCCCTCCTGATAAACCTACAGCAAAATAAACCACTCGAGCATTAAACGCAAGTACTAATTCACAAAGCGTCAATCTCAAGCTTTTTTATACCCTTCAGGGCGGTATATCGAAAATGTTTAGTTGTAAGTTTCTATAATAAATAGTAGTTTATGTCAAGAACATTTTTGAGTAAAAGCTTAGGTATTATGCGTATTAAGAATAAAACGAACGTTTCAACCAGAACAGAGTACTATATGTATGGTACTCATGCAGTTTTAGCAGCAGCAAAAAATAGTAATCGCGAAATTAAAAAAATATTTTGTCTTCCAAGGTTTGCAGACGAGTTTAAGAACAAACTAAAAAATCATGATGTAGAAATAGTACAAAATGACTTTATTATAAAGAAAGTTGGTAAAGATCAACCACACCAAGGCGTAATCGCTCTTGTTAATAGTGTTTTTAAAAATAGCATAGATGAATTGAAGTTTTTCCCTACTAAAGATAGAGTAGTTATATTAGACCAAATATCTGATCCTCAAAATATTGGAGCAATTATTAGAAGCGCAGCTGCTTTTAACATAGACAAAATAATATTACCCAAAGATAATGCGCCAGACGAGAATGCTTCAATTGCGAAAGCAGCCTCTGGATGTCTAGAATTAGTTCAAATAGCAAAAGTCACTAATATTAAGCAAACAATCGAAACACTAAAAAACAAAGGATTCTGGATCGCTGGGCTTGATTCGAAAGGTCAGAACAATTTAAAAGAAATAGTAGATATTGATAAAGTTGCCGTAATTATAGGTTCAGAAGGCAAGGGAATGCGCAAACTTACTTCTGAATCATGCGATTTTCTGATAAAAATACCAATTTCAGAACAAGTAGAGAGCCTAAACGCCTCTAATGCGGCTAGTATAATTTTTCACTTGTTAAATCTTCACTATATTTAAAATAGATAACTATATACCTATACCTACGCGCTCTAAAAGCAACTCACGATAAAAAAAGTGTTGTTAATTCATCCCCAGACGATCTTTTTATTTATTTTACAACAATAGCTGTTACATAATGATATGTACAAAATTTAGCAACATAATGTAATCCGAGTGTGTTTGGTTAGTGATGATCAAAATTAGCGATCTAATTAATAAGTTCAAAAAAACTGAAACGAGCGAAGTAACCGCACCGACCAACGGGGTTGCAGCGCAGCAAGAGGTAAAGCAACTAAGAAACTGGTACGAAGAACGTTACGACAACATAACGGTTCAAAGAAATTTATTGTTTTTATTATTATTAATTTTGCTTTGTTTATCAATAATATCAATTGGTGTAGTAGCGTACGTAATAAATACCAAGAGATTTGATCCATTTGTCATACAAATCGACGATACAACAGGAATAGCAAAGGTTGTAAATCCGCTTTCATCCAGTATATTAAGTGGTAACGAAGCTCTTGCTCAGTATTTTATCAAAAAATATATTATCGCAAGAGAAACGTATAACCCAGTTGACTTTAGCACAGAAGCAAAACGAATAGTCAGGTTGCTTTCCTCAAATTCAATTTACTGGGACTATCGTGGGTACTTAAAAAATGAGGCAGTTGATCCGACCATTAAATACGGCCAAAAAAATACGACATATTTAGTGGTCAAATCATGGTCTAAGTTAGCTGATAAAAAATATATTATGCGATTCTCAATAAACGAAACTGCAGGTGCTATGAAGGTTTTTAACAAAATAGCAGTGGTTGAGTTTCAGTATTTGCCGATGGAATTGACAGAAAGCGACAAAGATGTCAATCCAGTGGGTTTTCAAGTAACCGGATATAGGATGGACGATGATAGTAGTTAGAATACTTTTAACCATATTGTTAATTTTTGCTTGTTCAAATAAAATTGCTTTGGGAGATGACTCTGCTTTAACAACTGATAGCAGAATAAAAACATATTTTTATAGCCCAAATGACGTGTATCTTCTTGTTCTCCATTATGGATTTCAATCCCATATTGAATTCGGTAAAGGCGAAACTATTGAAACGATTACTTTAGGTGATTCTTACGCCTGGAAGATAACGCCTTTAGGCAATAGATTGTTTATAAAACCTATGGAGCGTGATATTAGGACAAATATGACTATTATCACAGACAAAAGAACATACCAATTTGATATTGTTGCTAAAGAACTTGAAGACGGTGATGAAAGAGATTTAGTATACGTCATTAGGTTCCAATACCCTAAAAAATCTAGGTAATTTATGTCAAAAGACAACATGCCAGGGCAAATTGATGTTGGCAACAACCAGTTGCCTGAGGTTGATCAAGAACTATCGCAAGTTGCTAGCAATCCAAAACAGAGTATACTAATACTAGTTGGAGTTATTGCCGTTTTTGCTTATTTGTTTTTCAACTTATTTATTAACTCATCTGATGTAGATAAAAATAAAGATAACACGCCGATGCCAGATGAGGTAGCAAAACCAATTCAAGTAGCAGCTGACAGTGACATCCCTTCCATTCCAACATTACCTGCTCCGCCTAGATTGGAGGATCCAACACCTCCGCCTCCACCTCCATCAGAGGCTGAGGCTCTACCAATGGCGGAAGAAGCACTTCCTTCTTTACCATCTGCTAGCTCAGAGGTATTACCAACACCAGAAATAACTTCTACTCCTACTCTTCCTTTTGGTAAAGTGCGAGATGAGGATGCTCAAAAAAGATTAGAAGCAAAACGAAAATCTGCGCTTGTTTTAGTAGCTGGAACGCCTCCAGCCAAATCTGCTGAACAACTTCAACAAGAAGCTGACTTTAGTTATCGTGGAGATATGAATCTTGTTTTGGGGCGTGGTAAAATCATTGATGCCATTATTGAAACAGCACTTAACACAGATCTTGGTGGGGAAATACGGGCAGTCATTACCAAAGATATATATTCTGAGTGGGGTAAAAATATTTTACTACCGAAAGGATCTCGGGTATTTGGTAATTATGCTGTAGGAATCGAGGGGTCCTATGGACGTATTTCGATTGAATGGACAAGAGTAGATCTCACAACTGGCTATACTCTTAACTTGAGCGGTGCCGGAGTGGATAATGTAGGAAGAAAGGGTAATCAAGGTAGGGTAGATAATAAATTTAGAGAGAGATTTTCCAACGCTGTTTTAAGATCTGCATTCAATGTTGTTTTAGCAAAAACTCTTGATTCACTTGTTAAACCGCAAATAAATTCTCAAGCTGCTGCTAACCGAAATCTTACAGCAACTAATGTAAAGAATATAGCCAATGGCATTTTTACACAACCTACCACACCTGTACTTACTGAGGCTCAAAAAAGAGTGCAAATTTGCGCAGCTGTGCTTACCGCTATAGAAGATAAAACTTCTGCCACATTTACACAAATCAATACAGCGTGTAATAATTTGGCAGCTGATGCAACAGCTACTGATCTAGCAAAACTCACTTCATTAATGAGCACTATTAATGCTTCTTCTGATGGGTTAATAGTAAATACAACTGCTAATGTTGAACAAAGTAAAGCTCAAGAATCTACCAAACAAGCATTTACAGATATTTCTGATACAGTGAAAAAAATGCTTGAAGAGCAGGAATTTAAGCCAACAATAACTTTAGATCAAGGAACCGCTGTAAGGATTTACGTGAATAAGGATTATAAATTTCCAAAAGTTGCTCTTGGTAAGTCGAGGTCAATGAAATGAGTTTTGCGGCACTAGAAACTTATCTTTTACCGTTTAAAAATATCTTCGCTGAAGAAGGTGTTAACGAGCTTATGATTAACAAACCTGGTGAAGCCTGGGTTGAGAAAAAAGGCGACCAACGCTTAGAGCTAATACCAGAAGTTGACATTGATCACTTGCTTGGTTTGGGGAGATTGGTTGCTCAATCTACAGATCAGAAAATTTCTGAAGAAAACCCATTACTTTCTGCCACACTCCCTAACGGCTACCGTATTCAGATAGTATTCCCACCAGCCGTCGAACCTAATTTAGCAGCTTTTGCTATACGTAAAGGTTCAACGATGCACCTTTCTCTTGACGCGTACGCAAAAATGGGAGCATTCGATAATACTTCTACGACTGAAATGGTTGATGAAAATAATGCAATATTATGCAATTACTTAAAAGAAAAGCAAATAAAAGAATTTATCAGGCACGCAGTACTTTGTAAAAAAAATATAGTCATTAGCGGTGGTACATCAACTGGAAAAACCACTTTCACTAATGCTGCACTTGGAGAAATCCCCACTCATGAACGATTAATTACAGTTGAGGATGCGAGGGAAGTACAGCTACACAACCATCCAAACAAAGTTCATCTATTGGCATCTAAAGGAGGTCAAGGTAGAGCCAAAGTAACAACTCAAGACCTAATTGAAGCTTGTTTACGTTTGCGTCCAGATAGAATAATAGTCGGTGAACTTAGAGGAGCCGAGGCTTTTAGCTTCTTAAGGGCAATTAATACTGGCCATCCTGGTTCTATTTCAACGTTACACGCAGATGCTCCTTCAATGGCTTTGGAACAGTTAAAATTGATGGTTATGCAGGCTGGACTTGGGATGCCCCCAGACGAAATTAAGAAATATATTTTAGCCGTTGTTGATATAGTCGTTCAGCTAAAACGCGGTAGTGGTGGAAAACGTTATGTTTCCGAGATATATTTTAAAGGAATGAGAGGTGAAGACAGTGTTCAATAATACTCTTAAAAAAGCTAGAACAATTTTTGGCCATATGATAATACATCCATTTGTGTTTATGTGCACTTTATGGACAAGCGGCCTTATTATTTCTTTTATTACTAATGAATTTAGAACAATTGGTTTAGATTTAAACGCAATTGCAATAACCTACAAATGGGCATCTTGGCTTTTACATTCATGGACAAAACTAGATTACAGTTCCTATGATTACATAAAAATAAAACTTCTTTTAGCTCTAATAATTCCTCCTTCATTCGTCGCTTTGTTTTATGTTAAGAATTTCAACAGAATAAAAACTCTTGAGTTTTTTCTACCAAAAGAGGCGGTGTATGGTTCAGCACAATGGGCCACTCAATCAGATATAGAGAGAGCTAGTTTAAGAGCAGCGCATGGAATGCTTCTAGGAAAAGACAGCATCGGCTATTTTTGCGCAGACGGTTTTCAGCATGCTTTACTATTTGCCCCTACAGGATCAGGTAAAGGGGTTGGGTTCGTAATTCCAAATTTACTCTTTTGGGAGCATTCTGTAATTGTTCATGATATCAAACTTGAAAATCACCTTTTAACCAGCGGATGGAGAGCCCAAAGCGGCCAAGAAGTTTATGTGTGGGAACCATCAAATCCAGATGGTGTTACTAACTGTTATAACCCTATCGACTGGGTAAGTAGCAAACCTGGGCAGATGGTAGATGACGTACAAAAAATTGCCAACCTTATCCTACCAAAGCAAGAATTTTGGGAAAATGAAGCAAGAAGCTTATTTTTAGGAGTAGTTCTTTACCTTATTGCCGATGAAACTAAGGTCAAATCATTTGGTGAAGTTGTACGAACTATGCGTAGTGATGACGTGGTGTATAACCTTGCCGTAGCTCTAGATACACTAGGTGAGATTATGCATCCAGTTGCTTATATGAATATTGCTGCATTTCTACAAAAGGCTGATAAAGAACGTTCTGGTGTTATTTCAACTATGAACTCTTCTCTTGAACTATGGGCAAATCCATTAATTGATGCAGCAACGGCTTCTTCCGATTTCAATGTCATGGAATTTAAAAAGAAAAAAACCACTGTGTTTGTTGGCTTAACTCCAGATAATATTCAAAGATTGCAAAAATTGATGCAAATTTTTTATCAACAGGCCAGTGAATTCCTAAGCCGTAAAATGCCAGATGTAAAAGAAGAACCCTATGGTGTAATGTTTTTATTAGATGAATTTCCAACGCTTGGAAAAATGGATCAAATAAAAGCTGGTATCGCTTATTTCAGGGGCTATAGAGTACGTTTATTCTTAATTATTCAAGATACTCAACAACTTAAAGGGGCTTATGAAGAAGCCGGGATGAACTCGTTTTTATCAAACTCAACATTTCGTATTACTTTTGCAGCCAATAACTATGAAACTGCAAACCTTATTTCACAATTATGTGGTAATAAAACAGTAGAACAAACTTCCTATAATAAACCATTATTCTTTGACTTAAATGTTTCAACAAGAACTCAAAATGTTTCAAACGTATCACGGGCATTATTACTTCCTCAAGAAGTTATTCAATTACCTCGTGATGACCAGATAGTGTTAATTGAATCTTTTCCTCCAATTCGATCACAGAAAATTAAATATTTTGAAGATAAGTTCTTTACAAAAAGACTTTTACCCCCTACATTTATACCAACACAAACGCCTTTTGATCCAAAAAGTGAAAAAGCAAGCGAAGCTAAACAAGCTGAAGAATCAGTTTGAGAAATATAAAATCTCAATGCTTTTGCTAGTCTTTTGGGAGCTAAAATTTAAATAAAAACAGGATTCTAAGTGGCGAGTGGACTCACGCTTTTGCTTACAGTTGGGGATATGACCCACTATAACTGTCAAAGCTATAAAATATGTGGCAGGAGGAACTTAGTCCTTCCTAGCTTAAAAATAAAAAAAAGAAATACACATGCGCCGTGCAATCATGGATATTGGCTACAATGCCATAAGAGCCGTTGTTTATGAAGACAACACACTTGGTGCTCCTGAAATATTTAATAATAAATTTAAGAACGACATTCTTAGTCTGCTATCCCACGAATCGTTTGATGTAAAGCATCAATCATATCTGTCTATTCAATATCTCTTACATGTATTCAAAAGGCTGGAAGTCACGGATATTAATTGCGTTGCCACAGCGGTACTTAGAGACCACCCAAGAGCCAATGACTTTATTTCATTCATAAAGAATAAATATAACTTTGATATTAGAATAATAACTGGTGAAGAAGAGGCAAAGCTAACTGCTCAAGGTTTAATCAGTGGCATACGTGATAGCGTAGGCATTGCAGCTGACCTTGGTGGCGGTAGCCTAGAATTAGTTGAAGTGAAAAATGGCTGCATTGGAAAACTTGAATCACTTGAGCTTGGAACCAAAATTATTACAGCAAGAAATATTACTAATAAAAACGAGATAATCCAAATAATTTCAGAAACATTTGGCAACCAAACTTACAAAAACCTTTACCTAATCGGCGGTGCTCTTAGGTTTATCGGTAGGTTATATATTGATTTTACCGAATATCCTATAAAGAATCTGCATAATCTTGAAATACTATCAGATGAATTTTCGACTTATCTCGCAAAATTAAGGTCTTCTTCAAGTAATACGAAAAGCAAACTCGGTAAACGTAAAATCAATAGCAACGCATTATTAGTAGCCGAGGCAATGATTGAAGTCTTTAAACCAGAAAAAATCATTGTGTCTACCTATGGGCTCAAAGAAGGAGTGAGGGTAGAGCTACTAACTGATGATGACAAAAATAAAGATATTGTCGAAGAGAAAGTAAAATATACCTGTAACTATGACGTTACTAAAACGGATTTCAACAGTTATCATGATATTCTGGAATCTATCGCTGGAAAAAATGAAATTAGCATGACTATCCTAAAATTTGCTATAATGCTTATGAGTTTAAAACGCAAATTTGATAACACACTTCCACCAGTTGCTCTTACTGAATTTATACTATCTTCAGAAATTCCATTCAAACATCAAGTTCGATTAATGCTTGCTCTAGTTCTTGCTTATGCTTCTAATTATAAACCAGATAACGAACTCGTTAGAATTTCTAAAAAACTTCTTACTAAAGAAGATTATGCAAGGAGTCAAATTATCGGCCATTTCTTGCAAATAGCCGAAGAAATTGATGGCCCTAGTTTTAGTTCCCCCTCTTTTTCTATTAAATCAAAAAATTATTATCTTGAAATCGATAGTAAAGAAATTTTACCACGCCCTACTTTTGAAAAAGTCTGCAGCCGCCTTAAATCTATTGCTTATGCAAAAAAAATATACTCTAATTAATACCAGTTTCAAATTAAATCAAAATATAAGTTATGCTAAAAAACACTGAAAATTCTTATGGATTAATTGCTAGAATTCTGCACTGGGTAATCTCTTTTTCAATTATTGGATTAATCTGTGTTGGTTTTTTTATGAGTTCTATGGAATCATCCCCAGAAAAATTTGAATTATATGGAATGCATAAAGCCTTTGGGGTAATTGTATTATCCCTTATAGTTTTCAGAATTATATGGAGATTATGCGATAAGGTAGTACTACCGCCTTCTGGCCTTCCTCAAATGATAAGACTTGCTGCTAAATCAGGACATTTTCTGCTGTATGTTTTTATGCTTATCATGCCAATTAGTGGTATCATGATGTCTAGATTTGGCGGACATGATATACCAGTATTTGGCTTATTCGTAATCCCTGCATTTGAAAAAAATGGAGAACTGGCAACTATTTTTCATACGATTCACGTAACAGCTATCTGGGGTTTTATAGCAGTTATCATAATGCATATAGGAGCAGCTTTTTATCACCACTTTATCAGGAAAGATAATGTTTTAATGCGCATGATAAAACAATTATAGCAGTTAACCTAAACAAGCAACTGCTCAGCAAATTCGTCATCCTAAATTTAATTTCATAGGATCCAAGGCTATGCAACGAGAATACCGGATCAAGTGCGGTATCCCATATCAGCCTATCTAGAGACCGATTGGCCTTTGTTTTGATCTTTAACTCTTGTTTTAATAACTGCCTGAACAATATTAGCTTCTCGATTAACATTATGCTGATACTTAGCTCCATTTTTGCTTAAAGCCTGGCCAGCATTTTCAACCTTTTGCTGATCTTGATTTGAAAAACGATTCATCACTTGTTCAGTTATATTTGTTAAAAATGCCCAAGAGAGTTCTATCTTTTCTTGAAGAGTTAGGCTCTTATCTTCATCTTCTTTATGCCTATTTTGATTATATAGTCTCTCCGTCAAAACTCTAAATTTTTGATATAATTTCAAGAATTTCAAAAATAAATCACCGCACATTCATTTTTT
>NZ_JARJFB010000003.1:0-37086 GCF_034554655.1 Candidatus Megaera venefica | reverse complement strand
AAAAAATGAATGTGCGGTGATTTATTTTTGAAATTCTTGAAATTATATCAAAAATTTAGAGTTTTGACGGAGAGACTACGTAAAAAGCATAGAAACATTTACATAAGTAATGTTTGATATAGTAGTCAAAGACTCTCTAATAATTAAAAATTTTTTTAATTTGGTTGTCTGTACTGAATTTAGCAAATACTTTAATAGTACTATTTATTCTAAAGTCAGTACGGACATTATATATTAACTTTCTGAAACCAAAAATTTTTCTGATTTAACTTGATTATATGAGTTTTGTACTCTCAAACCAACCAAAACTACTATTATTGCACCTAAACAGGCGCATATTGGCACAACGCTAAGCGAGTATTTATACGCATTAATATCATATATTTTAAGGCCGGAATCATTCAGAGACCCCACCCAAAATACATCCATTATCTTACCTATAACAGTATGAAAAAATGAACCACCTAACATATTGATGCAATTTAAAAATGCGATGGTAACACCCAAATTCTTAGGTTCTACAAGGCTAGAGCCTGCTGAAAAAACAATTACTTGATAACAACACATAATACCAAGTACAAAAAACAAGCAAGTAAGCGTTAAGGGATTATATGTTTTACTCTGTAATAGCAAGACAAAGGTAAGTGCCATAATAAATCCGCACATTCCAATAACTGAGTAATTACCGAATCTTTTACTACACAAAGCAAGCAATGGACCACCAAAAAGCATGCCAAAAAATATAAATGATATAAGCCCAGCCGCATCTCCTTTATTTATACCATAAGCAGTCATTAAATATGGCACCCCCCAAACATCGGCAAACCCTTCTAATGAGCCTACCATAAACAGATTAGAAAATGCCAAAAACCAAATAGAAGGCGAAGCAAGAATAGCCTTAAAATTTGCTATTTTAAACTTTTCTTCTGGTATAGATTTTTTTATATTTTGCGGTGAACGTAAAGCAAAATATGTGGCAAAACCGAGTGTTATTGAAACAATCGCCAGAGTTAGAGCTACCGTTTTCCAACTATAGGTTTCTATCAGTATACTCACAGGTTTGCCTCCATAGATCGCTCCCGTGAGTCCAAAAGTGAATGAAAAACCTACCATTCTTGCATATTGAGCTTTGGGAAACCATTCAGACACCACTTTAGAAACACCTAAAAACCCGACTGCTGAACCAACACCTATCAAAAATCTACTTAGTAATGCTAAATAGAAATTACTTGTATAGGTAAAAGTTAAAGTAGCAAGTCCACAAAGAACAGCGAATATAAAAATAATGCGTCTCGCGCTAAATCTATCTAGTAAAATCGCAACAGGAATTTGCATTATGGAGTAACCATAATAATAAAACGCGGCGAGCAAACCAAAATGACTAGCGTCTATGGAAAATTGATCCATGATTTGATGCATCATCAAACCTGGCCAAAGACGTAAAATAAATTGATAAGCAAAAAAAAGCAATGGCCAAAGCCACATAAAAAATGGCAAATATTTATGCCTTAGAGTAAGCATATACAACCTCATTATATGAATGAACTTAAAAAACTAGGATTTAATAATAAAAATGAACGTGAAAATATGTATCGGCCTTAGCCGATAATAATAAGGAAAATAATAGTGATGTTAAAACGGTTATAAAACATCGAGTTAATTAAGCATATTTATAAATTTAGGTTACAAAACCGATTTCATTGTTACACAGTGTATTAATAGAGTCAATAAATAACAGTTAATAGAAAAGAAATGTTTTGATAAGCTGGAACAAAAATGGTTAGAGGATAGGAAGTTGCAAAGGTTTTTGATATGTGAAGCCGCCATGGTCAGAAGAATTTGCTATGTTGCACGAGCCCTTCTTGTCACAACAAGAAATAACACACCTAGTTCAAAGTGAATTCAGCCCATTTCTTGTTTGCAGCAATGAAATCAGGATTCAAAAACCCTTCTTTCGCATAGCCCATTTCTTCACCTAACAAAGTACGAACTGACCCACCAGCTGACTTTACCAGCGCATGACCAGCAGCTGTATCCCATTCCATGGTTGGGCCAAACTTAGGATAAACGTCTCCCGCCCCTTCGGCAATCATACACAATTTAATAGAGCTAGGAACTGCAATAATTTCAGAAAATTCATTTTCTTTCAAATAACTTTCTGTTTCGGAATTAAAGTTATGAGAGCTAACAACTGCTACAAGCCCATCTTTTTTGTGTTTATTATTGCCAACAATTTTACCATTTTCTTGGATACAAAAATCCATATTCTCATCAGTAAAATAAAGACGATCTTTAGATGGAAGATATACAAAACCAAAAGTTGGGGTTTTATCATCTATCATTGCTATGTTTACGGTAAAACTATCATTATTTTTGATAAAACTTCTTGTTCCATCAATTGGATCAATAAGCCAAAATTGTTTTTTATCTGTTATATCAACTAATGTTCTTTCTTCACAAACAACAGGTATAGATGGCATAATTTCTAGTAACTTGGTAAATATATAATCACTGATTTGTATATCGGCATTAGTTACAGGAGAGTTATCTTCTTTGGTTTTTATCTCAAGACCACGCTCCCTAACATCAAGGGCAATTCTACCAGCCGATGTGATGATTTCTTTTATTTCTTGAATAAATCTCTTGTCCATTTTATATCTACTATTTATCTATGCTTCAAACTAGCAACGTAGGTATTCACCAGTAAATAAGCAACTGTCATAGGCCCTACTCCGCCTGGAACTGGTGTAATATACTTTACATGATCTTTTACAACTTGGAAATCAACATCACCTACCATTATAGATTTATTTTCTAAAGTTAAGCGATTGATTCCTACATCTATAATAACAGCATTAGGATTAAAATACTCTTTTGTAAGAAATTGCGGTTTACCAATCGCTGATACTACAATATCAGCTCTTGATGTAATAGATGCCAAATCTCTAGTTTTTGAATGGCAAATCGTAACACTACAATCTTCCTTAAGAAGTAAAGCAGCAAGTGGTCTCCCAACAATATTCGATCTACCAACTATCACAACATTTTTGCCTACTAAATCTTCAACGCAGGATTTTATCAACGCAAGGCATCCTCTTGCCGTACAAGGAACAAAACCATTCTCGAATGGGCTATATAATAACCCTATATTTATTGGATGAAATCCATCTACATCTTTTTCCTGATTCACAGCCATTATTATTTTTGCTTTATCGATGTGATCTGGCAACGGAAGTTGAATAATAATTCCAGAAATTTCTGGATCTTTGTTCAATCGGCTAATTTCAGCTAAAAGTACTTTTTCTGGAAGATTGTTATCAAATTGTTTAAGCTCAGTTGTTATACCAACTCTTACCGCAGCCTTAATTTTATTTTGTACATATATTGCACTTGATGGATCATCTCCAACTAATATTATAGCAAGTTTAGCTGGTCTTAGCCCTTGCTTCTTATCATTATCAATCTTAGTCTTTAAATCGGCGAGTATTACTTCGCTAATTTTTTTACCATCTATTATAATAGCTTCTTTTATCACAGATTTACTTTTATTAAACTGGCGTTATAGTCATACTGGACTTGTTTCAGAATCTCAGAAAACGGAGATAACCAACGGATCAAGCCTTGGAGATGACCTAATTAATCAATTCAGTACCCATATAGCTGTCCATGTACATAATTTTTACTCAAATATTATACAGAATCTCCAGCAACTCTTATAATCTCAGCTCCACAATTCATAAGTTTTTTTTCCAAAGCTTGATACCCTCTATCCAAATGATAGACCCTTCTCACTTTTGTTTCACCACTAGCACAAAGCCCAGATATAACTAGAGAAACTGAAGCTCTTAAATCACTAGCCATTACTTCTGCTCCCATTAATTCTTTTACCCCATGAACTACAGCATTATTCCCGTTGATTATAATATTTGCTCCCATTCTACACAGTTCTGGAGCATGCATAAATCTATTCTCAAAAATATTCTCAGAAATAATCGATACTCCGTCAGAAAGTGTCATAAAACTCATGAATTGAGCCTGAAGGTCTGTAGCAAATCCAGGATATGGCTGTGTAGAAATATTTACTGGCTTAATTACGCCTTTATGTCTAACACGAATGTAATCTTCACCGCATTCTATCTGAGAACCAGCTTCTTTCATTCTCTGAGCAAGATTTTCTATTATATCATAGCCAATTCCTCTTAACGTAACATCGCCACGAGTTGCTGCTGCAGCCAACATATAAGTACCGGCTTCAATTCTATCTGGAATAATTCTGTGACTTGCTCCGTGTAATTTTTTTTTGCCAACAATTCTGAGTTCGCTTGATCCAATCCCTTCTATCTCTGCACCCATTTTTACAAGGCAATTACACAAGTCTGAAATCTCTGGCTCTCTGGCGCAGTTTAAAAAATAAGATTCTCCGTCTGCAAGGACAGCGGCCAGCACAGCATTAATAGTTGCACCAACAGAAGGTTTAATAAAAGCAAAATGACACCCCTGTAACTTATCATTACAGCTAGCGTGAATGTATCCATCTTTAATTTTTATTTTCGCTCCAAGAGCTTCCATAACCGCAATATGCAAATCAACTTGTCTTGCACCGATTGCACAACCACCAGGCAGTGATACTTTTGCCTTACCAAACCTTGCCAATAGTGGCCCAAGAACCCAAATTGACGCTCTCATTTTACGAACAATAGCATAAGGAGCAGTATAATCACTCACCTTAAAAGAAGATAAATTTAAAGAGTGATTATCATCCTCAGATTCTATTGAAGTAACCACAGAACCATGATTTTCTAGCAAAGCTTTCATAGTTGCTATATCTGATAGCTTAGGTACGCGACTAAGCTGCAAAACATCCTCTGTCAATAATGAAGCTGCCATAATTGGTAATGAAGCGTTTTTAGAACCACTAACATTTATTTCACCAATAAGAGGAGTTCCGCCTTTTATTAAAATACTATCCATATAAGCCGCTACATTTTTCTACGACTATCCAACAATAGTCTGTAGAGTTTTAAATTCAGATATCTTCTTCTATTTCATGAGGCGCTAGGCCAAGAGGCAAGGCTTCGCCAAAACTAAGTTCAGGGTAACTTACAAATTTAGCATGACGTCGCCTTAAGTCATCCCGGACTTAATCCGGGACTTTCTTCTGTCTCATGAGATGCTGGGACAAAGGTAGGCGCAAGCCCCAATATAAATTCAGCATCTCAATTAGAGTTCAGGATAACTATGTCTTTGCTTTCACACAGTTATCTCTGACTCACCATGAGGTTCTGTAATTATGGTTTATTTTTTTTCTTCTTTTTCTCCAAGCGCTGCCCCTAAAATATCACCAAGACTTGCTCCACTATCAGTAGAACCATACTCTTTGATCGCTTTTTCACGTTCATCAATTTCTAAGGCTTTAATTGATAAATTTAATCTACGACCACTTTTTTCAATAGAAATAATCTTAGCATCAATTCTATCACCTTCAACAAATCTTTCTGATTTTTGTTCTGACCTTTCTGTAGAAAGATCAATTTTCTTAATAAAACCAGTAGCATTATTGTCAACGCTTACTTCAACTCCGTCATTGTTTGTACTTATTACTACACAAGTTACAACCATATTCTTTTTGTACGTATCAACAACAACAACTTGATCAGGTTCTTCTGTAAGTTGCTTAATTCCAAGAGCTACTCTATCTTTCTCTATGTCTATATTAAGAACCTTACACTCAACTTCATCGCCCTTATTATAGTTCTTTAATAACTCTACTCCGTCGTTTTCCCAACTAATATCAGATTCATGAATCATTCCATCTGTGTTCTCGTCTAAAGCAACGAACATACCGAAATCAGTAATATTTCTAATTGGAGCTTTAATAATACTGCCAACAGGATTTTGTTCTGCAAATTTAACTAATGGGTTATTTTGGCATTTTTTAATACTTAAAGAAATCCTATGTCTTTCAGTGTCAACATCAAGGATAACAAATTCAACTTCTTGACCTATATTCAACAGTTTTTTAGGATTTTGACTAGACTTACCCCAAGCAATCTCAGAAGAATGGACCAGACCTTCAATGCCATCTTTAAGTTCAATAAATACACCATAATCAGCAATATTAGTAATTTTACCGGACATAACCTTACCAATTGGGAATTCTTCAGTAATATTTTCCCATGGGTTTGCATCGAGCTGCTTCATACCAAGAGAAATCCTCTTAGTCTCTTCATTAAATTTAATCACCATAACTTTTATTTCTTGACCAAAGCTAAGGACTTCAGAAGGGTGGTTAATTCTACTCCAAGAAATATCAGTTACGTGCAATAAGCCATCGACGCTCCCAAGATCAACGAAAGCACCATAATCTGTAATGTTTTTAACAATACCATCAAGAACATCACCTTCTTTAATGTTAGCGAGCATTTTTACTCTTTCTTCGGACCTTGATTCTTCAAGAATTGCTTTTCTTGAAACAACAATATTACCAAGTTTTCTATCCATTTTAAGAATCTGAAAAGGCTGCGGTATACCCATGAAAACTGTTGGATCTTTGATAGGCCTAACATCTGCTTGACTACCAGGTAAGAAAGCAACAACACCATCTAAATCAACTGTAAATCCACCTTTAACTCTACCAAATATGGTTCCAATAATATTTTCAGTCTTCTCAAATATTCTCTCAAGCTTAACCCACGACTCTTCACGGATTGCTTTTTCACGACTAAGAACCGTTCCCCTTCTACCTTCAACTTTCTCTACATACACATCAACGATGTCTCCAACTTTAGGAAGTTCTTGCCCCTTTATCAGTTGAAATTCGCTAACGGCAATTCTGCCTTCATTTTTCAGTCCTACATCAACAACAATAACTTCAGAGGTAGTTTCTACTACCTGGCCTTTTACTACGGAGCCTTCTTTTACATGCGAAGTGGTTACCGTTTCAAGTAATTTTGCGAAATCTTCGTCTGATGGAGCAACGTTTGCAAGCTGAGGAACAAATCTTTTTTTTATGGTCATAAGAATTCATGTGAATGACTAAATAAATGCCAAATTTAGCCAAATTTTTAAATTAACAAAATAAGTAAATCGGCGGCACTTTACAATAACGATTTACTGACAATATCTTTTATTTTCTGGACTACCTGATCTGTGGTAAGATTAGTTGTATCAATAATACAAGCATCAGTTGCCGGTACTAGAGGAGCCACTTCGCGAGATATATCCCGCTCATCTCTACTTCTCAAGAGGTCCAAAACGTCGCTGAGTATACAATCTTTTCCAGCCATAAGCAACTGTTTATATCTCCGAATTGCCCTGACTTCTGCAGATGCGGTAATAAAGATTTTTAAGTCTGCATTCGGCGCAACCACGGTCCCAATATCTCGCCCTTCCATAATAATTCTAGGAGTTGTTTTGATTAATTTTTTTAAGTAAAAACCTAGATTTTGTCTAACCTGAGATAATACCGAAATCTTTGATGCAAATTCCCCTATTATCTCAACATTAAGATCCACTCCTTTAGTTCTTGAAATAATGTCTGTATTTTGCGATAGCTCTATAATCCTTGTCTCGTCATTTACAGCAATTTTTTCTTGCAAACAAATATACGCAAGGCCTCTATACATAATACTAGACGATACATAAGTTAGACTAAATTCTTCTGCAATCAAAGATCCTATATGCCCCTTACCTGAAGCCGAAGGACCATCTAGAGCTACAATAAAATTCAAATGGTTATTATAAGCCTTATCAAGTAAACTCATCAAATTACCGCATTTTTATTATATTTTTATGATGTTTTTTATCTTTTAGCAAATTAAATTCTTGAAGTTTAATAAAATTAAGAGTAAAAAACTTGATCTACATAGCCATTAAATTAGTTATGTAGCCCTGTATTAGGGCGATTAGCTCAGTTGGTTAGAGCGCTACGTTGACATCGTAGAGGTCGGAAGTTCGAGTCTTCTATCGCCCACCATTCTCCATCTTTTGCAACATACATAAAAAACTAGGAAATTATTTATCCTGAACACGTATTGTTTCTTAACCTTGATGGATTAGCATGATGCTGTCAACCCATGATCTCATGCAACTAAAAAACTCCTAGTAAAAAGATCCAGAGATCACGGGATGAAAGACTATGTCATTCACAAGCAAGATCGGAGATGAGCGCGTAATTGCATCTCATCCCAAACACGTATTGTCATACTGAACTTGTTTCAGGATCTCAAACAACTAAAAAAAGATCTTGGGCCGAAGGTGTTACAAAGCCATCAAGCCCCGAGATAACGAACTGCAGCATTCACAACCGGTCAACCCAATACATCAAACGTTTCCAAATCATAACTATCTATCTGCCCCCCAAGCAACTCAGCAACAATTACTGGGTCCATGATACAGGCTTTTAATATTTTACCATCAACAAAGTAATCAGGATGCGTTGATAGAATTTTTTTAACTAGTTCTGGATTACTCGCAGCAATAGCCTGAACATATGATATTTCCTGATCCCAGCTCTGATTATTCATTGCTAAGCCAAGATTCATGGCCTCAAAACATAACATTTTAGCTATTTCTATATTTTTTGATGAGGCCAAATCACCTAGTTGAGATTTTAGATATTTATCTGAAAAATATACCGAATAATCATGACCAGTATTGTTATCAGTAATACTACTAATTGCTTTATCAATCCAACTAGCTACTGTTTTTTGACTCCAACCACCGTTGCTGCTAAGCTCTGATATTTTATTCAAAACTTTAAGCATTTTTTTCATCACACTCAAAGTAGCATCATCTATAGCACTAAACTTTATTATTGAGTTACTCTCAATTTCTATATAGCCAAATTCCTCTATTCCCTTTTCAAACTTATCTTCAGCCATTTTAGCCTTAGTGCGTAACACTGAGGCCTTCGCATGGTAACCAATTGCTTCATAAGAATGACCTACATTAGCCAAGCTACTAGAAACCGCTGGATGCTCTCCTAAATTTAATTCATGCAACATTTTGAGAGCATCTTGTTTATATTTCAAAGCCTTATCAGTTTGCCCGAGTTTTTCGTAAATCGTACCAAGACTATTTAGGCTAGTTGTAAGGAGAGGATGCTTACCATGATAAACGATTTTTCGCATTTGAAGTGCTTGTTCACAATAGTCTACAGCTTTATCTAATTGATTCAAGTTATTGTAAACCATACCAAGATTGTGCAGAACTAAGGCTATATCTTGGTGGTTACCATCATGTAAGATTTTTAGTATTTTCAAAGCCTCTTCGTATTGTTGTACAGCTGCTTTTAACTCTCCTGCTCTTATATAATATCCAGCAAGGTTATTAATACTTTTTGCGATACTGGAATGCTCAGTTTTATAGACCAATTTAAATATTTTTAGCGCTTGCTCTTGACATTTAAAACCTTGCTTCTCGTCTCCCAATGCCACATAACAAACACCAATATTGCTTAGCACGTCAGCAATATCAATATGATTGTCTTCTTTAAAGATAGCCCTGTACATAGCCAAAGCTTTCTCTAAATACACCAGGCCCTCAATATTATTACCAAGACCCATATATGAACCACCAACTCTATTTAGAGCATGAGCCACTAAAACATCATTAGCTCCAGCATAGTCGTTGTTACTATCATTATCATCACTATTAACACCATTTGAACTATTACCACCATACAGCGCCCGATACATTTCTAATGATGATTTGTTATATTCTAGGGCTTTTTCTCTATTACCCAAATTATAATGCGCTACTCCTACCTTACCAAGACTCTTAGCAAGTTCAAGACTCTTGGCACCATCAGCACTCAGAGATTTATACATATCAAGAGCTTTTTCTGCATATTGCAAGCCCTGCTTAAGGTCGCTCATTTCTTGTAGGATAGTACCCATTTGATCAAAGCTTTTTGCTAGTTCAGCATCTTTATCACTAAACATCTTTCTTATATGAATAGCCTTTTTTTGGTGCTCAAAACTAGCAGTTAAATCTTGTTCAATGTTTAGATAATACATAGCAAGCTTATCATGCAAATTAGCTGCCACTTTTGTTGTAAGCTTTTCCGTTTGTGATAATAATTTCTCAATATTATCTATCAATAACTTAGCTACAGGCCAGCTATCTTCAGGCGCCCTTTGCACCGTCGGCATTAATTTGTCAAAAATCTGCAATAATCTATTAAATACTACATTCTCCGAATGGCTAACAGGCTTATTACTAATCATATATTTTTTTACTGCATCCTGTACAATTACAGGAATTTTAATACCAAGAGCAAAGTTTACACTAACCATCTCTACTAACGATTGCTGACTTAGGTAGGTTATATATTCCTTTGTCTTTTCGTTTTTACTGCCACATAACTCGCTTAAAATATCAATTCCAACAAAATCACCATCTATGAAAGAAGCATGCTGTAGTATCTGCCAAGCCATTCCCGTCTTATCTATTTTTACCAGAGACTTCTCAATACTTACATTCCCTTGAAAATTCACAACCTTCATAACGCTCTCCTCATAAATATTGGTAAAATTAACATATTTATAGTAAATTTTACAATTTTCTTAGTCAAGCTTTAATTAGTTTACTATTATTAACTAGCCTGATGTAAACATGATTGGACAACTGGTTATTTCATATAATAAATAATTGAAAATTTTTTGGTTCGTTGCTTTTGCTAACTCAACAACATTTTACTCAACCTATATATATTTAGGTTTTCTTTGTTAGTGATATAAAAGTTTTACACCAAACCTTTTAGCTGTTTTAGGTGCATAATTGGCTGCAAGCCATTGAATTTTTGTTTAGAGGAACAATACATTGAAATAAACCCTAATTTGGTTGCTTCTTTTATACGCGCTTCAGTCTGAGCTACTTTCCGTACTTCACCAGAAAGCCCAACCTCGCCAAAAAAAATACTACCTTGGGGTAAAGGCTTATTACTTGCTGCAGAAATCAAGGCAGCAGCAACAGCCAAATCAGCAGCAGGTTCGGTTATACGCAATCCACCAGCCACGCTTAAATACACTTCATGCGAGCTCAAGTTAAGACCAAACCTTACTCCTAAAACTGCTATAATCATGGATAATCGATTATTGTCCCAACCAACAACGGATCTACGAGGTGTGGCCATATTGGTTGGCGCTATTAAAGCTTGAATTTCTATGAGCAAAGGCCTTGAACCTTCAATACCAGCGAATACTGCACTACCACTAACATTATTTTCTCTTTCCATTAAAAACAATTCAGAGGGATTAGAAATTTCTACAAGCCCATGAGAAGTCATCTCAAAAACACCAATTTCATTAACACCACCAAATCGATTTTTAATCGAACGCAATATACGAAAATGATTATTGTGATCACCTTCAAAATAAAGCACAGTATCAACCATATGCTCTAAAACTTTTGGACCAGCAAGCTGACCATCTTTATTCACATGACAAGCTAAGAGTAATGTAATATTATTTTGCTTGGCATAATGTATGAGTTGATGAGCACAAGCCCTTATTTGTGAAACAGTCCCTGGAGCAGATGAAAACTCACTCGAAGCAATTGTTTGGATAGAATCGATAACAACCACGCTTAGCTGTTTCTTATTCTGATCTATCGTTGAGATTATATCCTCAACATTTGTGGCTGCTAACAAACCAGTTTTATTGTCGTGAATACCAAGCCTTTGGGCTCGCAGCTTAATTTGATTGGTAGATTCCTCACCTGTAATATACAAACATCCAATATCTGAACTAGCTAAGCTTGTACAAAGTTGTAAGAGTAGAGTTGATTTTCCAATACCAGGATCGCCTCCAATCAATATTGCACTACCGGCTACTAATCCACCTCCTAAAACACGATTTAACTCTTCAATTGGCGTTTTTGTTCTAATCGTTGACTCAATTTTATCCGCAAGAGTATGTATTTCTTGTACGCTACCAGTTTTAGGAACTATAATTTTACTAGCAGATACAGATTCTTCTATAACAGTGCCCCACTCTAGACATTCCGGACACTGCCCTATCCACTTGCTGGTCACACTTCCACAACTAGTGCAAGAATACGTACTCTTATTTTTGGTCATACTTGAGAATTAATAATTTATTGTTACCATAAACCTTTTCTTTTACCAGAGAGATCCCATCCATAAGCTCTATACTTTCACGCTTATTCATCTCCACTGCAATTATAGCGCCATTCGTAAGCCAACCATTTTTAACTAAACAAATCAACGATTTAACGACAAACCTCTTATTGTATGGCGGATCCATAAATACAAGATTGTATTTTCTCTCCGCTTTTGGTAAAAATGTGGCATCGGTAACAAGCACGCTAATATTATCGATCTCTCCAATTTTTCTGGCAAACTCCATAGCCAAATCAAGGTGTTCTAGGCAACTATCGACTAAAGTAACACTGTTAGCACCGCGTGATAACGCTTCAAAGGATAAAGAACCTGTTCCGGCAAAAAGATCAAGCACTTGTGCGCCATTGATTAACCTAGTATCCGCAAAATTACCTGACGACAAAATGCTAAACAACGCTTCACGAAACTTTGCTGTTGAAGGTCGGTAATCAGATTTTTTGAGTGTTGGGATCACTCTATTTTTATGTTTACCAGCAATAATTCTCATTTATTTTTTACCTAAAAAGTAAGCGTTATCCCGGATTTGACCCAAGATCTCATTCCGTAATTATTGTTATGCTGAAGCTGATTCAACATCTAATGCTACCCATGATCCCGCAAGTCAAGCTCAGGATGACCTTACTCCATAATCCAATATGCTATCATACCCGGTCTACCTTTACTTCTCTAAATTCACCAGGGTTCAAGTTTCCAAGTGAATAGCTACCAAAACTTGTTCTAATTAACCTACTGACTTCAAAACCGAAATGCTCAAAAATCTTACGAATTTCACGATTCTTACCTTCTGTTAAAATCACCTCATACCAAGAGTTAGCCGACACTTTATTGATTAATTTTATTGACTTCGGGTGATATTTTATTCCATCTATTACTATTGCTTGATTTTGAAAATTAAGCTCTTTTTCTCTCCCAAAAACACGTACTTTATATATTCTTTCAATTTTATTAGCTGGTGATTCATAGTATCTCGCTAAATCACCAGAATTAGTAAGCAACAGCAAGCCTTCACTATTGATATCTAGTCTGCCCACTGATACAACTCTTGGTAATTTACCTTCTAAAGTCTCGAAAATTGTTGTTCGACCTTGAGGGTCCAGGTGGGTCGTAATTAATCCTATTGGTTTATAATAGATCCAAAGTCGAGTGATACTATCATGCCTTAGCCTCTGACCATTCACGATAATTACATTATTTTCGCTGATATTCACTGCCGGGCTATTGATTATTTTACCATCTATAGAAACAACACCTTGCTCGATAAGTTTTTCAGCCTGTCTTCTAGAACATATCCCGTTATTAGCAATAAACTTGGCAATTCTCATTTAAATAACAATATTCACTATCTTGCGAGGAACGATAATTATCTTTTTAACCACAGCTTCCCCAATATGTTTACTAACAATAGGCAAAGACTTAGCCAAATTTTTTACTTCTTCATCTGAGTCTGAAGTTGAAAATTCATGGGTTGCCCTAAGTTTTCCATTTACTTGAATAGCCATAATAAAGCTGTCAGTCTTTAGTTTTGTCTCATCCGATTTGGGCCAATTGGTTTTATACAAAGGAACTGTATTACCAAGTTTTTGCCACAACTCCTCTGTGATATGAGGTATAAATGGATTTAACAACTGAACCATAGTCTTTGTTGCTTCTATTATTGATTTTGTATCTGAATTTGCTAAACCAAGTTCGTCATTCACCGAATTAAATAACTCTCTAATTCTTGCAATCGCTTTATTCAAGTGATAGTGCATTATGTCGTCTGAAACATTTTTTATAGTTGCATGAATTTGCATCTGCAATTTACTATTAACAACCGAAGTTACTTTCAATTCGCTTAATTTTTCCACTAGAGCAACTAGCCTGGTAATAAATTTCTTACAACCATCTAAACCAGCTGCCGACCACTCTAAATCTTTTTCTGCAGGGCTATCTGATAAAACAAACAATCTTATACTATCAGCACCATGGGAGCTAAGCATACTTTCAAGATCAATAGTATTCAGTTTAGATTTGCTCATCTTCTCTATCTTACCCTTAAAAACTTCTTCATTAGTTTTTGCGTGGTAAAACTTATTATCCTTTTCGATTACTTCTTCTGGATACAGCCATTGGCCATTTTTGTCTTTATATGTGGCATGAAGGACCATTCCCTGAGTAAGCAAACGCTTAAAGGGCTCACGTACACTTAAGTAGCCTACGTCTGCCATTGCCTTCGTAAAAAACCGCGCATAAAGTAAATGTAAGATCGCGTGCTCAATACCACCAATATATTGATCAACTGGAAGCCAATACTCGCAATCATCTTTATCCGCCATGCTTTCCGCATTATTATTACAGAATCTTGTAAAGTACCACGATGACTCAAAGAATGTATCAAATGTGTCTGTCTCTCTGATAGCCTTTGACAAACATTTTGGGCAATCAACATGCTTCCAACTTGGATGCCTATCCAGAGGGTTTCCAGGTATATCAAAACTAACATCACTTGGAAGCTCTACTGGCAAATCTTTAGGCGGAACTGGAACAATTCCACAAGACTGGCAGTAAATGATAGGGATCGGACACCCCCAATAACGCTGACGAGAAACTCCCCAATCACGCAAGCGGTAATTGATTTCTCTTTTGCCTATACCAAGTTCTTCAAATTTATCGATAATTTTTGCTCTACCTTGGGCAACAGTTAACCCATCCAAGAAGTCCGAGTTAATTATTACGTCATCTAATTCATAGATATAAGCCTGTTTCTCTAGATCAATTTCATGTTGCTTGCTATCCACAACTTGCATCATCGTAAGGCCTTTGGTGTTCTGTACAAGTTCAAAATCTCTCTGATCATGGGATGGACAACCATATACAGCTCCAGTACCGTAATCCATTAATACGAAATTTGCTATTACTACGGGAATCTTTAAACTCCTATCAAAAGGATGAATTGCCTCAAGGCCAGTAAACACACATTCTTTTTCAGCCTTCTCGACGTCTGATTCGGAAGTTGAAGTATGAGCGCATTTAGTAATAAACGCCTCTATCTCTTTGTTTTTCGCTATTTTTGCAAGAATAGGATGATTGTACGCCAAGGCAACAAATGTTGCCCCAAAAATTACTTCTGGCTTAGTAGAATATACTTCTATCCTTTCATCCATACCAACAATGTCAAAATAAAACCGAGCACCCTCTGATTTACCAATCCAGTTTTTTTGCATGGTCCGAACATTATCAGGCCAATCTTCTAAAGAATCTATATCATTTAGCAATTCCTCAGCATAGTCAGTGATCTTCAAAAACCACTGTTTCAAATATTTTTTTTCAACTACCGCTCCAGATCTCCAACCACGTCCGTCTATTACTTGCTCATTAGCAAGCACAGTGTTGTCAACAGGATCCCAATTGACCGAAGATTCCTTTTGATATGCTAGTCCTTTATTGTAAAGATCGATGAAAAATTGTTGTTCATGTTTATAATAGTCAGGCGAGCAGCTTGCAAGTTCTCGATCCCAATCATATGAAATACCAACAGTTTTTAGCTGGTCACGCATTGCGTCTATATTTGCATATGTCCACTGGCCAGGATGAGAGTTATTGCTTATAGCTGCATTTTCGGCTGGCAAGCCAAAAGCGTCCCAGCCCATTGGATGCAAGACATTATAACCAGTAGCACGAAAATATCTGGAAATCACATCTCCAATGGAATAATTCCTCAAATGTCCAACATGGAATTTTCCAGAAGGATATGGAAACATTTCAAGGACATAATATTTTGGTTTTGTCTTGTCTTTTGAAGCAATAAATGCTTTATCTTCATGCCAAAATTGTTGCCATTTTTTCTCGATTTTTAAGAAGCCCATAGAAATTACCTAGCAGATTGTAAATATAAATCTCTAGCTTTGCGAATAATTTTATCTTCTAAAACTTTTGCAATTGTAGAAGATTGATGATCTTCAGACCATTTTCCATCTACTCTTTTACGTTCAAAAGCAATTACTTCTAGTCCTTCAGGAGTAATAAGGTCATCTTTGATATACACTGTTACTTTAAATTGAGTGTTTTTTTGATCTTTTGGACTATACCATTCAGTAATGATGACGCCACCCTTACTGTCTGCAGAAGATAGAGGAGCAAATTTTAGTACATCAATTGACGCCTGAAACAAATATTTGTTTACATTGCCAATTTTTGCTTTAGTAGCATTGCTTCTCTCTTTACCAGGTCTAAAAATTATTCCTTCCCCGCCAAGCAAAGAACCCATCTCATCCATTTCTCTCTCAACCTGAGTCTGAGGATAATCAGACGCAAATAATTGTGCTGCAAATAAAATGATAGCACTAAACATGCTAACCAGGATAATTCTCATTTAGTAATATAACCTCAGTTTGGTAAAGTATTTAGATCCCAACAATTACAACGTAACAACTCAGCTGACTTAAGAGCCTTGAATTTGTAAAAATAAACCTTTATTGCAAATTTTACAACTTATAATTCACGAAGGCCTAAACATAATTCAAACAATTTATCTTTAAAAGGCTTCTTGGCTATAGGTAAACGTTCAATTTGCAACTTTATCAAATCTCGATCAGTTGTTGGTAATGTTTCACAAATTCTAATTAAATCTTGATCAGAGACACAGTGCCCTCTAGGCAAATTGACACTTTGAGCGCATTCTTCTCTTAGCATCAGAAAATGAGAAAAATTCTCCCTAAAAACACTAGACCTTTCTTGAAGGCCCATTTTCTTTATCATTTTTTCTGGATTTATTTTATAAGATTCTGTGTCTAACAGTTTATGGCTTCTAGCTTTATAAGTTTCCCATAAATTTCTACTGTTAATAGAGTTAGATAATTCCCTATAAAGAGGAATCAAATATTCCACATCCTTAATTGCGTATTCAATTAGCTCTTCTAACAGTGGTCTCTCAAGCCAATTCGCTTTCTGCATTGTTTTGTCTATGTTGATATTCAGCAAAGCCTTACACAACCTACCATAACCCATTACTTCATCAAGGCCTATAACACCAGCTGCTATTTGTGTATCAAATATATTCTTAGGTAATTTACCAAACAAATGAAGAAAAATATCAAAATCCTGATCTGGGGCATGAAAAACTTTACAAATTTTTTCATTTAACAGCAGTTCTTTTAATGGGCTAATATCAGTAATTGCCAAAGCATCCACTATTATTCTCTGCTCTCTTGTAGCAATCTGAACTAGGCTTAGCTTAGCATAATATGTTTTTCTTCTATAGAACTCTGTATCCATGAAAATAACAGATTCTAGAGCTAATTCTCCACAAATTAGCTCAAATTCTTTCTGGTCAGCTATAATTCTCATGAGTTTTCGATTGCTTAAAATGGTTATTTTCTATATATATTTATCAGCTAGATAAATAACACTAAATTAATATATATGCATAAATTCAGAACTCATAACTGTAATGAACTAAACAAAGGGCACGTTGGTCAAACTGTTAAATTATCAGGATGGGTTCATAGACGTCGCGACCATGGTAATTTATTATTCGTAGATATTAGAGATCATTACGGCATAACGCAATTAGTTTTTACTGATCAAGACCTAGAACTAAAGGATAAAGCTAGCTACTTGCGCTATGAAAGCGTCATTACGATTGAAGGAAAAGTGGTAGCTCGAAGTGCTGACACAGCCAATAAATCTATGGCTACAGGCGAAATTGAGGTAGCTGCTAACAAGTACCTAGTTGAATCAGAAGCTGATGTGTTACCTCTAATTGTTAACGCTGAACAGGAAGCTCCTGAAGATACACGCCTTAAATATAGGTTTCTGGATTTACGCAGAGAAAAATTGCATAAAAACATTATGCTTAGGTCGAATATAATTTCTCACTTGCGGAAATTAATGAGTAATTCTGGCTTTACCGAATTTCAAACTCCTATATTAACAGCAAGCTCGCCAGAAGGAGCAAGAGATTTTCTAGTTCCAAGCAGATTGCACCCTGGTAAGTTTTACGCTTTACCTCAAGCCCCTCAGCAATTCAAGCAAATGCTTATGATGTCTGGGTTTGATAAATATTTTCAAATTGCTCCATGTTTTAGGGACGAAGACGCAAGAGCAGACAGATCTCCAGGAGAGTTTTATCAACTTGATATCGAAATGTCATTCGTAACACAAGATGATATATTCGCTGCTATTGAACCAATTATGTTTGAAATCTTTAGCAAATTTGGTAATAAGCAAGTTTCAAAAGCACCGTTTGTTAGAATCCCATATACTGAATCAATGCTAAAATACGGCTCGGACAAACCTGATCTTCGGAATCCAATAGAGATTACTGATGTTACAGATATTTTTAAAGACTCAGAGTTTACCGTATTTAGAGAGGCAATTAAAAAAGGTTCAGTTGTTAGAGCTATCCCTGCCCCAGGCTCTGCTATAAAATCTCGCAAATTTTTTGATGACATGATTAAGTTTGCAATTGATGAAGGAGCATCAGGACTTGGGTATATACAATTTACTGAGGATGGCGAAGCGAAAGGACCAATCGCTAAATTCTTACCAACTAACCAACTAGAAGCACTAAAAAAATCAGCAAAAATTTCTAATGGTGATGCGGTATTCTTTTCGTGCGCTGAAGAGTTGGTAGCTTCAAAGTTAGCTGGTAAAGTCAGAATAAAACTTGGCAATGAACTAGAGCTTATTAGCGATGACCGCTTTGAGTTTTGTTGGGTAACAGACTTCCCATTTTATGAAATCAACGAAGAAACAAAACAAATTGATTTTAGCCACAATCCTTTTTCAATGCCACAAGGAGGGCTTGAAATCCTAGAAAAGGCAAAAACTAAAGAAGAGTTATTAGCGATCAAGGCTTTTCAATATGACATAGTTTGTAACGGTATAGAACTCTCAAGTGGAGCGGTAAGGAACCACAAACCAGAACTTATGTATAAAGCTTTTGAAATTGCTGGATACAGCAAGGAAGAAGTAGATAAAGAGTTTGGTGGTATGATTAGAGCATTTAAATTTGGCGCACCGCCTCACGGCGGTATTGCTCCTGGTATTGATCGTATAGTGATGCTTATTGCAGAAACTGCAAATATACGCGAAGTAATAGCATTTCCTATGAACCAACAAGCTGAAGATTTGCTAATGCAAGCGCCTAGTAATGTAACAGAAAAACAGTTGCGTGAGCTTAATATAATGTTATCTCCTTCTGTTAGAAGCAAGCTTAAAGGAGCTTCCACGTCTGCAGCGGAATAAATTCAAAATGTTTTATGGACTTAGACTTATATTTTGAGCTTAGCAATAGCAATCATTGGATAATTTATTCAACATTTTGACTAAAGTAGATAAAAATACTTGAACAAGCAAGTTTGGTTGATAGAAACAATAATAAAATCTTGTATCTTGAAAATCTCCCTGACAGTCAAAATTTATCAGACCATCAATAGCTTAATTTAACCTGAGTTTGATGTAAGGAGTAAATATTTTTGGAAAAATTAGAACAGAAGTCTGTCATCCTGGGCCTGACTGAAGCTTGCACCCGCCTCTTGGCTAAGGATCCCAGACAATGGAAGGAAGCTCCTGACATCTGCGTTTAGGATGACTTTACCATATTGCATAATAAGCTTTCTTGCCATCAAAATAGAACAACTCAACCAGTTGATATCGTTTTTATCAAACTCAGCTTAATTTATGATTCCTGTAAGGTTAAGTCTTGATACTGACTAAACAACCATACCTTCGTTCCCTTTACCCTTACTCCTTGAAACAGTTGGTGGCTTAGGCTGGTGTTCAGTCATTTTCTTTTTGTATGTATTACCGATATCCGATGCTAGCGCAGCAACCTTTGGAGTGACTTTTACCGCTGTCACTCTGTCTTGCGCTTCTGCTTCTACCGACTGAGATACATTAGCTCCCATTCCTTTGTTTGCCACAACTTCTAACATCATTTCTTTATACTTACCTTGCGTCACTGGCAAAGTGTAAACCTTTCCTCCACGTTCAATATAACCAATCGCATCATCCCCCTTGCCCATAAATTTTACAGGTACTGGTGAACTTACTTCAGTCAGTTTTCCCTTGTCATCATAGTGGGCAGTAAAATATACTGCTCCCTTTTCTGGAACATTACGACCATTCTCATCTTTTACGGCCATTGAAAAATGTGCCGGACCTTTTCCTCCCTCAATCTGTTTAGGAAATTCTATCTGTCTATAACTCTTAATAGAGCGCATTGATCCATCTTCAAGTGCAACCTGCGTTGTTCCCTGAACTGTAGTTTCCTTTAAAGAAGTAATATGTTGACCATCATCACCTTTGATTTCCGAAAAACGAACTTTGGAGTTAGGTGGCGACACCCAAGCTACGTTCTTAAAGCTATCCTGGAATTGGGTATGTACTTCTTTGTACCCATTTGACTCAATGTTTTTTAGTTGGTTTTCTGTTTCTGGCTTTTGCATCGCTGAAGACAACTTCTCTTTGCCATTGTCAGTTTGTAAAAATGTACGAAACGCACTCAAATCCTGATCTAAAAAGTGATTTCTTTCTCCTACAGGAATAGTCTTAGCGATTTCTTGTTGCAAATATAACTGTTGCTTTGTCAACACTTCATCACGAATGGCTTGAGTAATTGGATCAGCTCCGCCACCAGAAGTTACTCTTGGGCTAGACGAGCGTGTCATAACCTTCCCCACCCCTTTACTAACTGGTACTATTACCCTGTCTTGCGCTAATCGTACGGCGGGGCTTATCGCCAACGGCTTCTCCTGCTTAAACAACACCGGCTGAGTTTTTTGAGGCTTACCTTGAGCATCTCTAATCTCAGCCATTAAGCTTTTTTTGTTATCACTAACTTGCAACTTTGGCTTTGAAACAACCTTAGTAACCCCACTAACCTCTACCGTACCGCTTTCCAACACTATATTTTTAGCTTTTGGTTTTAGTGGGCTGACATTCTCTAGTTCAACTTGGGTTGAAATTTTAAGAGGTTGATGAGTTTTAGGTGTTGAGCTGAGACCAACCCTTCTGGATAAAGGAAGCTGCTTGTTCAAAGTAGCTCTCATCTCTTGCACTTCTATCTTTGGGTCAACAAGGCCACGCTCTATTTTTTTTGCCGATTCATATAACTTCATATATGTATCAACATCGAGCGTTATATCATACTGACCAGTTTTACTATTTTTCCCCTTTTGCAGTTTCTCTCCAATACCTTTAAGTTCTGGATGAGCACCTTGAAGACCATTAATAATATTATGCAACCTTGCTGTTCTCGTTTGCCCTCCTTGCTCCTGAGCACTTGATCTCTGCGACTCTAGGTCTTTACTAAATGCAACCGCATCTTTTGCTATATCTAATAGTATTTTTCCTCTTTCAGGAATTACTTTCTCCCACTGAGCCGCATAATGCTCTGGCTTGTTAAGGAAAACTCCTACAAATTCTCTATTAACCCCTTTTCTCATAGAGGCCATAGCCTCTGACAATTTACTGACATACTGAGGGTTAATATTTTGACCTTCAAGAATTTGATTAGCTTGATCAAAAACCTCGTACCACTGCCCTTTAGCCTTGTCGTATTTAGAAAAATCAATAGCAAGCCCTTTGGCCACAGCTTTTTGTTTCATTAACTCAAGTGTCTCATCAAAATACCCTCTGCTTCGCGTTACGTCTTTACGGATATCAACTTCGCTTAGCTTAAAAGCGTCTACTTCTTTTTGTAGAATTTTGAGCTGACTCTTCTTTAGTTTGATACCAAATTGCGTGTCAGATGGGTTTTGCAAGATACGATCAGCGTGGCCTGGATTTTCAGCAATAGCAGCTCTTAGCTTTTCAAAATCAATATCCTTACCTTTGCCAAAAGCAAGCTTCACATCAATCTCAAACGCCATATCTTTTTGAGATTGTTGCCTTTGCTTCATCACTTTAGCAAAATGATCTTTTATCTGAGAAAATTGTTTACCCTTATCTTCTAAGTTAAGAACATTTTCTGGCACGCCTATTTGACGACCAAATTCTGTTATTGCCCCGCGTTCTTGTGGATTATCGTAGTTTTTTATTATTTCATTCCAAGCTTTTTCGATCCTTGGGTTAATGTTAATTGCAGCTTCTCTTTTTAGCTCGGCAGAAAATTCTTCAGTAAAAATCCTTCTCTTTGGATGGTCTCTTAAGAAATAATTTTTTTGTAAAACAACATGAGCTTTATTAGACTTAATAGGATTAATCTCTGGACTCATTTTCCTAAATGCTGCCCCAAAATCAATCCTTACAAGTTGTTTCTGACCTCCTCGGTCAACAACACCTATATTACCGGAATGCACCGACTGATCGGCCATCAACAATGATGCTACTACAGTTTTTTCATAATTTTGATAAACGTTTTTACCTGTGCTTGAGTCTCTTTTGGCTAAACCTTGCCTGACGTACTGCGCACGTTTAGGCAAATAGTCTTGTGCCAATTCAAGGCCAACAGGCCTATCCCCTTCTTTTCCTAAATCTTTATACAAATCACGATAATTATCCTTAAAAAACTCAGAAGCAAGAAAAGTTTTACCAGTATCTTTAGACTTTTGCAGGGTGATTGTACATGCTGTACCAGGGCATAATTCATCAAATATTTGCGCTGCCATGTATTCAGCAACGTCATTTTGCAGCTTTTTAATATCTCTTTTAATTAAATAGGTATTAGCTGCATCTTCCGACTTATAAATACCACCTTCAGGATCAGGTTTATGTGCACCACCACTCTTTGCGGCCATTTTTTTACCAAATCCACCAAAAGGTTTATCACTTGCTTTGGCCATTACTAATACCTATGATTTTTACTAATACGTTTATTCTAACTTAAAAATTTTATCTTTGAAAACCCTCTAAACATCAAGACAATATAATTTATATTCTTTTTTTATATATGAGGTTTTTCACAACAATTCATTGAAGAAAGTATATTATTTGCTTGTTTTAGTTGCATAGTTTTATAACTATTGAATAGAATAGATTGTTACAGCCTATTTAGGTATGTATGAATTTTGTAAGAGGAGGTATCTGATGAACGAAGAATTTGCAGAACTAAAGATAAACAATGAAACATATAAATTACCTATTAAAAAAGCTTCTATAGGACCAAGCGTCATTGATGTCTCAAAATTGTATCCAACTACTGGTTACTTCACCTATGACCCTGGATTCATGTCAACCGCCTCATGTACATCTGCAATTACGTTTATTGATGGAGATGAGGGAGTGCTTCGCCATAGAGGCTATGACATTAAAGATTTGGCTAATAATAAAAATTTCCTTGAAGTATCGTATTTGCTATTAAATTCTGACCTCCCTAATAAAAAAGAATATTCTGAATTCAAGGATAAAATAAGCTATCATTCTTTATTAAACGAGCAAATTCGTAACATTTTTGGAGCATTTCGCCACTCTGCTCACCCAATGGCCGTTATCCTATCAGTGGTTGGATCCCTTTCAGCATTTTATCATGATTCAATAGACATGAATAGTCCAGAAGGAAGAGAACTAGCAGCTATGCGCATGATTGCTAAAATGCCGACTATAGCCGCAATGACATACAAATATACAAAAGGTCAAGCTTTTGTATATCCCGATGCTGATCTTCCATTTACCGAAAACTTTCTTCATATGATGTTTGCAACACCTGACAGAAAATATAAGGTAAATCCAACTATTGCACGCGCGCTAGACAAGATATTTATCTTGCATGCAGACCATGAGCAGAATGCTTCAACATCAACAGTACGGACTGCTGGTTCGTCTGGGGCTAACCCATTTGCATGTGTTAGCGCTGGTATTACATCGCTTTGGGGACCATCTCATGGAGGAGCAAACGAAGCTGTAATTAATATGCTAAAAGAAATTGGCACAGTAAGTAATATTCCAAAATGCATTGAACGCGCAAAAGACAAAGAAGATCCATTTAGGCTAATGGGTTTTGGACATAGGGTATATAAAAATTATGACCCTCGCGCGGCTGTTCTTCGAGAAAGTTGTAAAGAAGTGCTTACTGAACTTGGACAATTAAAAGGTAATCCTTTACTGGAAATTGCTATGGAGTTAGAAAAAATTGCTCTGAACGATAAATATTTTATTGAGCGTAAATTATACCCGAATGTTGATTTCTATTCCGGTATAATATATGAAGCAATGGGTATTCCTGCACAAATGTTTACTGTATTATTTGCTATAGCTAGAACGGCTGGCTGGGTTTCACACTGGAAAGAAATGTGGGAAGATCCAGAATATAAGATCACTAGACCACGTCAACTGTATAAAGGTCATGTGCTAAGAAAGCTTTAGCCTTGATTTGTGTCACGTGGCCAAAACACCTCTATCCTACTCGTTTTGGCGACGATCTGTCCCCTGGCCATAATCTAATTTCGCAAGCCTTAAAATACCGGGTCAAGCCCGGTATTACTACACCCCTATTACCTGAACCACCAGGTCACCGAAGCAAGTTTGGTTGATAGAAACAATAATAAAATCTTGTATCTTGAAAATCTCCCTGACAGTCAAAATTTATCAGACCATCAATAGCTTAATTTAACCTGAGTTTGATGTAAGGAGTAAATATTTTTGGAAAAATTAGAACAGAAGTCTGTCATCCTGGGCCTGACTGAAGCTTGCACCCGCCTCTTGGCTAAGGATCCCAGACAATGGAAGGAAGCTCCTGACATCTGCGTTTAGGATGACTTTACCATATTGCATAATAAGCTTTCTTGCCATCAAAATAGAACAACTCAACCAGTTGATATCGTTTTTATCAAACTCAGCTTAATTTATGATTCCTGTAAGGTTAAGTCTTGATACTGACTAAACAACCATACCTTCGTTCCCTTTACCCTTACTCCTTGAAACAGTTGGTGGCTTAGGCTGGTGTTCAGTCATTTTCTTTTTGTATGTATTACCGATATCCGATGCTAGCGCAGCAACCTTTGGAGTGACTTTTACCGCTGTCACTCTGTCTTGCGCTTCTGCTTCTACCGACTGAGATACATTAGCTCCCATTCCTTTGTTTGCCACAACTTCTAACATCATTTCTTTATACTTACCTTGCGTCACTGGCAAAGTGTAAACCTTTCCTCCACGTTCAATATAACCAATCGCATCATCCCCCTTGCCCATAAATTTTACAGGTACTGGTGAACTTACTTCAGTCAGTTTTCCCTTGTCATCATAGTGGGCAGTAAAATATACTGCTCCCTTTTCTGGAACATTACGACCATTCTCATCTTTTACGGCCATTGAAAAATGTGCCGGACCTTTTCCTCCCTCAATCTGTTTAGGAAATTCTATCTGTCTATAACTCTTAATAGAGCGCATTGATCCATCTTCAAGTGCAACCTGCGTTGTTCCCTGAACTGTAGTTTCCTTTAAAGAAGTAATATGTTGACCATCATCACCTTTGATTTCCGAAAAACGAACTTTGGAGTTAGGTGGCGACACCCAAGCTACGTTCTTAAAGCTATCCTGGAATTGGGTATGTACTTCTTTGTACCCATTTGACTCAATGTTTTTTAGTTGGTTTTCTGTTTCTGGCTTTTGCATCGCTGAAGACAACTTCTCTTTGCCATTGTCAGTTTGTAAAAATGTACGAAACGCACTCAAATCCTGATCTAAAAAGTGATTTCTTTCTCCTACAGGAATAGTCTTAGCGATTTCTTGTTGCAAATATAACTGTTGCTTTGTCAACACTTCATCACGAATGGCTTGAGTAATTGGATCAGCTCTGCCACCAGAAGTTACTCTTGGGCTAGACGAGCGTGTCATAACCTTCCCCACCCCTTTACTAACTGGTACTATTACCCTGTCTTGCGCCCTTGGTTCTACAATTGTTTTCAATGGCTTCTTACCCAACGGGACTGGTGGTGGAACTTTCTTGGGAACAACCTTAGCTCGTGATTCTTCAGCTAATTCAACCTTTAATACTTCTTTAATTTGTATTATTTCTTTTTTTATTAATGTTTTAGCTTTGTCTCCAAGCTTATGATCTCTAAATCTCACCTTCTTCTTCCCAGAAGCAATATCCTCAAAATATTGAGGGTTATCTTTAACTAGTTTCTTTAATTCTTCTGGATTTTTTATTTGGTATTGACCTTTTGGTCCTTTTTCGATTAAAAGCCCTAATTTTATCTCTAAGCTAAATTCCTTAAGTGATTTTTGCCTATTAACCATCACCTCTTTTAAGTTTTTCTTTACATCATCAACTTTAATATCTTTGATATCCTTATCTTTATATATATTAGGCATGGCATGCTTCGCCCACTTTGCCAAGGCCTCCTGATTGTAACATTTCTCAAGGTCAGCGAAGCTTTTATCAAGCACTTTTTCCATATCTACATTTGCTGCTCTATCCAATCCAGCAACAAATTCAGGCGTTAATTTTAAACTTCTAGGGAATTCACGAAAATGATTCGTGGGCCCCATTCCCGGCAGGTGCTTTGAATTAGAATGAGGATGAACTTCTTTAGTTAAATTACTAAATGCCCAGCCGTAATCTATTCGAACTAACCTTGGTTTTTCACTACCATTTCTTATAACACCAATATTTCCTGGATGAATATCAAAATCACCCATCAAAAGAGAGGTTGGGGCTATTTTGTCAAAATCTTGATAACCTTGTTGACGAAACGCTTTTGATAGAGTGCTACTAAAAATTTCCCTAGTCCCAAACAATAAAGGCCTTCCATCTTTTCGGAAATGCTGATTAGGCCTATCTTCTTCAGACATATTACGATCCATGTCCTTGAACATATCGGTATAATTCTCAAAGAATTCTGATCTCACATAAACATTTGAGCCATCACCAGGAATCTTGGAAGAATTTGTACCAGTTACCATTAATTGCACCGTCGCACCAGAACCAGGTTCTGTTGCTGCAAATAATTGAGAACCTAAAAATTCTGCAATATTAAATTCTATTTTATCATCCTTCTTTATAAGCGCCGTGACTTTAGTTGCCTTATTTTTATATACTCCGCCGTCGTCACCAGCACCTCTTGCTCCCCCCTCCTTTTTACCTTGCCTTTCCCAATCACTTCCTTCTCCAAATATCTCTATTGCCATATTAGTTTTTATTTAATTTATATATCAACTTAGTTAATCGTAAGTGTATATAAACAATTTACGCCAATTAAGGTTAAGAACACAGTTTAAAGACTTCTTAAAATAATAATTATTATGGCATTGTTGTAAATTACTTGGGAGAAAGCAATTAAATGTCCAGCTTAAACCATATATCTGGTAAATTGGCCTCTATAATTATTTTGTTACCAAATACTTCTTGTGGAATCACTATTTCTTTGGCATGCAACATCATTCTCTTATGGCTCAAACCACCATATTTAATATCGCCAAGAATTGGGCATCCAAGAATTTTACTATGCACCCTAAGTTGGTGCATACGCCCTGTTAGCGGCTTGAATTCAACTAACGAATAGCCATCATTTTCTTTTAAGACATTATATCTTGTTTCCGCTCTTTTGCCGTCTTTTAATTCCTTTACGATCTCAAAAATACCTGACCTATCTTTGCCTATATAATTGGTAATAATACCTTGTTGGTCTTTAGGACGGCCGCAAACTACCGCATAATATGTCTTTTGTATTAGCTTATTCCTGAATGCTTCGCTTAATTTTGCTGCATTATCATGCCCACAAGCAATAAGCAACACGCCACTCGTTCCTTTGTCTAGTCTGTGGACTAGTTTAAGATGTGTCCCATTTGTTATGTTTAAATATGATATTGCATCATCAATAGATAAACTAATCTTACTTCCACCTTGAACGGCCATATTATCAGGTTTGTTAATGGCTATAAATTCATTCGTAGATAAAAGCAAATACTCGCCAAGCAATTTCATAGCCAATGATCTAATACTGTCTGAAAAATTTCTAGCAGGGCTACTGTTTTGAAATAACTCAGCAAATAACGTTATCTCATCTCCAGTTTTAACTCGAGCACTGGATTTAACCTTGGTTTTATTTACCTTAATCTTACCGTTCCTAAGATAGCGCTCTATAACGCCTTGAGTAACAGTAGGAAAAACCCTTTTAATATAACGATCAAGCCTTATTGGCTCTGAAGACTCAACTATTATTTTTTTCATGCATTATTAAGTAGAAAATAAGCCCAAATTAAACAAGAAAGTAATACAACCGCGCCAAACTGATGCAATAGAGCAAGTTCCATTGGAACATTATAAACCAGAGTTAATATGCCAAGTAAAACTTGTATTACTAAAGCCATAAATATATATCCTAAAACTAAAGAGAATTTTTTATTAGCAATTTTCCACCCTTTGATACAAAAAATAACGATAATAACACTTAATAAATAAGCTGTCATTCTATGAACAAATTGAACAAATATAGGATCTGAAAAACTAGTCCACGTAAGAGTAGAAATTTTGAGCTCATCAGGAACAAACCTTTCTCCCATTAAAGGAAATTGATTATAGACAAGCCCAGCATCAAGCCCAGCAACAAATGCGCCAAGGACTATCTGTAAGAGTAAAACTATAATAGCAAGCTTGCACAATACCTTTTCTAAGGAAACAGAAACAGCCGATGGAAAAAGTATTATATCTAGCTTACTTTTCATAAACTGCCAAAAGAATAAAGTATATAATAATACCGCAAGGAATAGATGCGCAGCCAGCCTATAATGACTGACATGGGGATCAAGCACTAAGCCGCTCTTAACCATATACCACCCCATCACACCCTGGGATAAGAACAATACTAAGCCAACGCAATATATCCCAACCTCATTTGGCTTTATATAGCCCTTCAAAAGAAATATCAATAATGGGATAACATATAAAAGGCCAGTTATTCTACCAGCAATCCTATGAATAAATTCGATTAAATAAATAGATTTGAACTCTGCTAAACTCATACCAAAATTAATATTTTGGTATTCTGGTGAGTGTTTGTATTTTCCAAATTCTATGTTCCAGCTATTTTCATTCAAAGGTGGCAAAATTCCACTAACTGGATTCCATTCAGTTATCGATAAACCAGCCTCTGTAAGGCGAGTAAAGCCACCTATAAAAATCATCAACACAATAAGAAAACACATCATGCATAGCCAAATCGAAATAATCTTATTGTGCTTATCAGACCTTGAATTCATGTTTTAATATGATCTATTGATGGCAAAATCTACTAATCTCTCCAAGTATTCTTTGGGTTTATTTTTAACATTGATTTCTGCCAATGAATTTAGAGCATTAAGCCTTAATGCATCAAGATAGGTTTTAATGTCGGTTTGAATTTCATGTTCATTCATAATTAACTTAATCCAATTAAAATCAGCTTCAGAACGCTCTTGGGCCTCTATCATTTTCCTAAGTCTATTATTTTCTTTATCTGAAATTTTTCTAGTTAATAGAATAATCGGTAATGTAATTTTTCCCTCAAAAAAATCATCACCTACATTCTTACCAACTTTACTACTATCACTAAAGTAGTCCAAAGCATCATCAGCTATCTGAAAAATATTTCCTAAGCACAAACCAAAATTCTTAAGATTTGGAGCAAGGTCTTCTCTTCCCGCAACAATTCCTCCAACCTCACAAGCAGTACCAAAAAGTTCTGCTGTTTTAGCGTTAATAACTTTCAGATATTCCTCTTCTCCAACAATACGCTTTTGCTCAAGCTTAACAAGTTGAGACACCTCCCCCTCTGCTATAATTGCTGAAGCATTAGATAAAGCCAACAGTGCTGGGATAATTTTAGTCGATACTATTAATTTAAATGACTGACTAAATAAAAAATCACCAACTAATATACTTGCTTTACTTCCCCACACAACATTTGCGGTGGGTAAAAAACGACGCATTTTGCTACCATCTACAACATCATCATGAAGCAAGGTAGCCATATGAATAAACTCAACTGCAGCGGCAAGTTTTATGGATTGAGACCCTTCATAGCCCAGCATTTTTGCAGAAAGCACAGTCAGAATAGGACGCATTCTTTTTCCACCAGTAGTAGACAAATGTGTACTAATGACCTTAATTAGTTCTTCCTCAACAGACAAACTATCGACAATGATTTCATTCATCGCTTGAATGTCGCTAGACAAATAACTATGAATCTCCTGAATTAAGTTCAAATTTATTTCCTATCTTTTTATTGGATTGAATTTTGAAGTAGCCCAGCCTTATTCTTCGGTACAAGCTTACCAATTATATCTTTTGCCTCATCAGGTGAGGTATTATCTAATTTCTTAACTACATTACCATCAGAAATTCTTGGTAGAATCTTTTTTAGCAATGGTTCGTTACCATCAATTTGAGGCAAGATTTCTCTCATTCTGGCTAGAACATCTCCACCGTGCCCAACTTTATCAAATAACTTTTGATAAAGCATTAAAGTATATAGCTGCGCTATCTGACCAAATTTTACACTACCAATTTCTGATTGATCCATATGGTTTGAATCAATTGTGTACTCAAAACTCAGGTCATTCGAAGTTGATTTAGGATGGTCTGATATATCTTTAAGGAAAGCTTTATTTACATCTATATAAAGCTTTCTTGCTTCATCATTTAAAATTTTGAATTTGCCAAATCTATAAATATATCCAGAAGTAAATTCGATCACTGATGGGTAATTGGTTAAATATAAAACACCATTTGCAAACCAATTGCTTTTTGGACCAATGTTTGATTCCATTTCATGTTTTAGCCTTACTCCAGATTTGTCAGACAAAATACTAAAATCATCTATCTTTAGGTTCTTCTTACTCTTTGTATTAGAAGAATTCATTTTTAAGCTAAAATCATATGAGCTATTCTCAAGGTCCTTGAATTTAAATACCTCTTTATTGTGTATAATATAGCGAATTTCATGGTCTATCTCTCTTCCTATTGGTGTCTTAACAACAAAAGGAGCATATAACTCATATCGTTCAAAAATTTGATCAAACAAACCTGATTTTGCTTTAATTTTAGAACTCGTATCAAGCATAAATTCTCTGCCATCAATATAATTTCCAGATTTATACTGTATTTTTAAGTCTGGTAAATCAATGTAATTTGACTCGCAAATAATATCAGCTTTAATCTCGAGCCCCTTCATATATTCCTCAGAAGTCTTGCCATTAGTTTTTATTTCAGCATTAGCAGTAAAATCAAAACCTGCAGGCAAGGCGGAGAATCCATAAAATAGACTAACCGGTAAACGCCTCATTGTTGCATTGTTTTGCTTTGTTTTAACAATATAATGTATCTTGTATTCTTGAGGAATATTGGCTAACAAATCTTCTATATTTTCATAAGTTTTTTTAGGCAAAAAAGATAGTTTCATGCGCTCAAATTCCTTGTCATAAAACTTCTCGTTATCAATTAAATCAAAAATCTCAACTTTTCCAGTAGAAATTTTAATCTCCGATATATGGTTTACTATCTGCACCGGATCTTTCATTGCCTTAAGCGTTTTAAACAATTCCTTATTTAAAGGTATGTCCATACCAATATTATAATTATCTATTTTTAGCAGCGAGCCAAAGCCATGTTTGGCTGGTTTATAAGAAGCAACTATATCTCCACTATAATTAACAAACACCCGTTGTAACATTAAATCATAACCAAATTCTAGAGGAGATTTATAGATAATTTCAGCCCCTCTACTCTCCTCTTTCCACCCTATAGCCTCCCAAGCAATTTTATATGGAAAACCTGATGGAACTACTTTGTCAAAGGCAATAAAATAATCCGTTTTATCAATTCCTTTGACCGCAAATTCTTTACCTGCATATTTTTCATTTAATTCCGTAGCAACTCTATCTGTCACATAATACCAAAGCCCAGCTAAACTTAATAAAGCTAATACTAATAAAATAAATATGATCTTAATTGCTTTCATTTTCTTTACCTTTTAGGTTTGCGTACTCTTTTCCAAGGATCCTAACATTCCATATCCACAACGCCATTACTAATATAAAAATACCAAGTAAATATTGAGCCACTGAATCAAAAGTTGCCATTGGCATAAGGATAAACATTGAAGACTGTATAAACGCCCCCAGCGACTTGCCGAATTTTAAACCTATAACTTCAACTGCAGCTTTACCTTTAGTTCTAAGCTCCAAAGAGAGTGGTATATAGGCCATTTCTTTTGTTGAATCAAACAAAGAATATTTTGTTGCTTTACTTAGTATATTTTGAATAGCCCCTATAAGTACCGCAAAATATATTGGATTCAGCCAATCATCGGAAAAATCTACGTAATTAGCAGTTATTACAAAACCAAAAAAAATTAAACCAGTTCCCGTAATCATAAATGGCGTAACTAAGGCCGATATACTCCAAGAAAAGTTTCTCAAAATGTTACTACCTATCACCATGAAAGCAACACAAGAAACACCCATCCAGATATTAAACCTACCCATAAAATTTATATAGTCAATTGTATTTGGATAAAGTTCGCTAACTTTTGACTTCCAAGGGCCTTCAAGAATGTTAATGAGCAACCCATAACAAAGCACGAGCAAGACAATATGACCAATATACTTTGACTTCATAATTAATTTAATACTTTGGACAAAGGATAAGGAAGTTTTAGTTTTTTCCCCAGTACTATTTTTTTTACGCTTGAATTCACTATCTTTAAGAACATAATGATCTATATATCTATATAAAACCATAGCTACTAGACCGGCAAAAACAACAGATTTCATAATCGGTTTTAAAACCATTTCACACTGATATCCAATGTCATTTGAATATGACTTGAGGATATGATCGTCCGAAATACCTGAGAGGTCAGAAAAGCTTACTAACACATTCCCTGCTATAATTAAGCCTAAGTTACCTATCATACCAAGAAATGGATAGAACCTTTTAGCTGAGTCAGTATCAAAAATATGATTTGCATACTGCCAGAATAATAAATTGATTATTACAACACTCCACAATTCACAAAAAACGTACATCAAGGCATAGCTCCATTTACCCAAGATTTTTATAAACCATTTTAAGTACGGGTAATTTTGCGCTAAATGCGCTATAGTTTCGTCGCTTGGATGAAACATATGTTGCTGCGGAAAGAGAACATATGTAAATAAAATAAAGAAACTAAGAAAAAAGCAAACTATAAGATAAAATAAACGGTCATACTCAAATACATTACTTAATCGGACGTAAATCAAAGTAAAAATTATTGTAGATGGCAGCACCAACCATAATTTAAGAAAACTAATAACTTCTGCACCTATATTTGGCACAACTAAGCTATCTTTAATTGACCTTAATGACCCGAAGTTAAACAACATACACATCATCATTAGCCCAAGAGGCAAAAATAGCTTTATCTCTGAGCGCTCGATTGGCCAGAATATATCTTTTATCTTACGGGAGAAGATTGGCTTTCTAAGATTAGACATTCAAATTTACAAAAAACCTGCTTAAAAACAGTACTTACATGCTCTTGTAAATACCTACCATTTCTAATACACAGCCGCCTGGTTGTCAATAAAAAAGCTTTGTTGTCTTTATAGTTATTGACTGATAAACATTAAAGGATAATACTGTCACACAATGCTGTTATAGTGTATATTCTTCTGAGCTTAACTCTGGCCCACCACGGCCACCAGGCTAAGTCTTATAAGGCTCCAGAGGAGTAAGAATCACGTAGAGGTAATTAAAGACTAATTTATACAGTTGTAAAGTCACACTATTTTACTTACACTACACGGCTTATAGGATTAATCTTCATAGATTTTTGCTGTGTATACTAAAAATTACTTGAGTATGAAAGCATGCCAATGACTAGAAAAAAGTTTTTAATCGTATGGCTGTTCGGATTAATGAGCGGCTTTACTATAATGCTTAGCGGTTATACACTTAACTACTGGCTTTCATTCGAAAAAGTAGACATACGAACCATAGGGGCATTTTCTCTAGTATCAATACCTTATGCAATAAATTTTACTTGGGCGCCTCTGTTTGATACCAGAAAAATTCCAGTACTACATTCTCTTTTTGGCCAGAGACTTTCTTGGTTACTATTAGTACAACTTTTACTAAGCGCCTCAGTATACCTGATAAGCGCATTTGACCCAACTGAAGAACTTTTACCAATAGCAATATCTGGATTTTTGATATCTGTTTTTGCTTCCGCTCAAGATTCAGTTCTTGGCGCTCTTCGAACAGAATTAGTTGACAAAAAACATCAAGGTGAAATTTCTGGAATGTACATATTTGGCTATCGTATAGGTATGTTAATTTCTAGCTCTGGAGCAATTTATATTTCTCAATATATGAGATGGGATCTTGTCTACGAATTATTCAGCGTTGTGTTAATTACCTTTCCTATCATCTTGATTTTACTATCAAAAGACTTGAATTCGCTTTATACAAAATTCAACAATGAAATCATCGAAAATGTGATTAAAAACCAAAGTCATTTTCAAAAAATATGTTCTTTAGTAAATAAAATTTTACAGCCAGTTGGCTCAAATAAGTACATATTATTTGTCATTATTTTCTTAATCTTATACCGACTACCAGATAACTTTATCAGTATGATGATTAATCCATTTCTGCACCATATTGGCTATGATTCATTTGAAATTGCTACAGCAGGGAAATTATTTGGAGCTATTTCTGCAATGATTGGCGGATTAATGGCAAGCTATATAATGAAGAGAAAGCCTCTTTATGACAGTTTATTACTTTTTGGCTCAATTCATGCAGCTGCTCACATTCTCTTTGTGGTACAGGATGCTTTTGGAAAGAATATCTATTTATTATTCTTAATTACTGGATTTGAAGGTATAAGTGGAGGCATGACAATGGCCGCATACATTGCCTTTATCGCATCTTTATGTGATGGAAAATTTAGAGCCACACAATACTCTTTCTTTTCTTCAATGATGGGGCTATCTAGATCAATATTACCATCTATCTCTGGTTACTTTGTTGCCAATTTTGGCTGGACAATATTTTATCTTTTTACAACAGTTGCCACAGTTCCAGCTCTGGTGATGATAGTATACTTAGAAAAAATGAAAAAAAACAAACTAGGATAAACCGTGATTGATATAATTATAGTATTCTCATACCTTTTGCTCTTACTCATAATAGGTATAGTTAAAAGAACTACAGGCGGTAACTTCAAGTCTTTTTCAAGAATTACCAAAGGAGTTAAAGGAAATCATCTATTTCTTGTAGCTACAATCTTTGCTTCAAGTATTGGTGGAGGTACAACTTTTGGAATATCTGAAAAAGCTTTTTCCGAAACTATTGCAAATAGTTACGGTCTAATTATTGCTATGCCTATTGATATATTGATAGCAATTTATATAGTTCCAAAACTAATCCAGCATTACGGATCAGAAACTATTGGTGATATTATGTCAAGCTACTACGGCTCCCCCGGACGCTATATTGGCGGAGTTTCAGCAATTTTAGTTTCTATAGGGTTATTGGCAGCCCAAATAAGCGTGAGCGGAAGAATTTTTGAATATATCCTACAAGTAGACTATGTTTTAGGGGTAACGCTTAGTTATGGAATAGTGGTTATATACACGACAATAGGCGGCTTGCAATCAGTCCTCTTCACTAATCTAATTCAATTCTTTGCGATGATAGTCGCCATACCAATTATCACAATTTTTGGCTTATACCAAATCGGGCTTGATAAATTTATTTCCTCCGTGCCTCTTGATAAGGTTTCGTTCTCAGATAATCAAGATCTGCTTGGAATCACGATATCGGCAGCGCTTGGTTTTTCAGTTATCAACTTGTTACCAACGTTTATTCAAAGGGCTCTGATTAACAAAGATAGTAAAACCACAACCAATGCTATACTCATAAAAACAGGTGTTTATGTTATATTTTTAATATTTGTAACTATTAATGGCTTAATTGCTTATATCCAATACCCAGATATTAAGGCAAGTTTAGCCCTGCCTTATTTAATTGATCATATAATTCCAGTAGGAGTTCAAGGAATAGTTGTTGTTGGTTTATTAGCTGCTGTGATGTCGACCGCTGATTCAGATTTGAATATTACTTCCGTTACTATTGTTAAAGATATTATGAATCCATTATTTGCAGTTAAGAATCAAAATTCTATGTTAATGCTTGCCAGAATAATGAATGTTCTGATTGGTAGTATAGCAATAGTTATTGCCTTATGCTTTTCTAAGGTAGTTGATTTGGTAATCTTCGTAGTAGGTTTTTGGAGTCCTATAGTTCTGGTACCAATGATTTTCGGTTTATTTGGAATCATTATTGGAAAAAGAGATTTTATTATTTCGTGTACTACTGGCGCCATAACATTTGTTATATGGCAATTGTACTTTGAAAAGTATTTCTATCTCAAAGGAGTATTTGTTGGGACCATATCCCACTTACTGATATTTTTGGCTTTTTACTTCGTAAAGAGAATAAATTACAAAACACACTAATAACTAAATTAAGTTATTAAGAATAAAATTATGTTAGGTCTTCTATACTTATATCCCCTAAAGTTTCGGTACCTCCCCCTTTTTCTAGTCCCTCCGTCAAAACTCTCCCCGCCTGAATTAACAAGGGGTTTCATGTCATAAACAGCTTACAAAATCCATAAGAAAATGGTATAATTACCGCATAAAGCTTACGGATTTTAAAATTATGCCTATAGAAAATATTACTTTTCTCCAAAAACAAGAAAGGTTATTTGAAGAGAAATTATCTACAAAACTAAATCCTAAAAACAAGTTATATAAACTAAGGGATTTAGTAAATTGGTCTGAACTTGAAGCCAGAGCATTGCCTAACATTGAAATCAAGCAATTTGGTAGAAATAAGAAAGATCATAGAGTAATGCTAGCACTATCAATGCTTCAAGCTATGTACAACGGTTCTGATTCGTTTACGGAGGAAGAGCTAAAGGAAAATATTTATTGGCAATATTTTTGTGGTTATGAATATTTGCAGCAAGATCTTGATGTGTCTGAAG
>NZ_JARJFB010000002.1:0-39887 GCF_034554655.1 Candidatus Megaera venefica | reverse complement strand
CCATAGAAGCTTTGTTGGTAATTATAAATCTGGGGTTTGGTATTACCTCAACATATCCTCAATTTCTTCTGTCTAGTGCATGATGATAACCATATCTAATTTGTCTGACTACTTTACTAATCATATGACTTACAATATTGTTATACCGATTCTCATTTAATCTGAGATTGGGTATTTTAGTACCTGCTTATACTAGATAAATCTAGACAATCAAACGTGTGATAGCATGCAAGTGATCAAAGTATTAGTGCCGATAGCGGGTATGTTTCCTCTGGATTATACCACTGATACTATGTATGAAGTCGGAGACTTGGTTATAGTACCATTTCGTAATAAAGAAATTACTGCAATAGTGTGGGAAATAAATTGCCCGAAGCCATCGAGAGTGCTTAGGTCTGTGATAGGAAAATGCGTTTTTGCTGCTAGGTTGCCAGAGTCAACATTATCAATGATAAAAAGAGCGAGTAGTTATTATCTTGCTGAGCTTGGCAGCGTAGCAAAATTGGTGTTACCAGTTGATGTTAATCAGTTACCAATTAAGATTAAAGATCAATCGATGAGCTTTGATCAGTCATTGCCACCTCTATCGCTGGAACAACAAGAGGTATTAGCTAAGCTTGAAAATAGTAAAATCCCTATATTGATAAAAGGCGTTACTGGTTCTGGTAAAACAGAAATATATTTCCATGCTATAATGAATTACCTAAAATCTGGGAAGCAGGCGTTAATAATGCTTCCAGAGATTTCTTTGAGTCAGCAAATTATTTCTAGATTTACCCAAAGATTTGGATTTGAACCAGTAATCTGGAACTCCAAGGTATCAAAAGTGCAGAAAAAGAGAATACTTCGAGGAATTATTACTGGAACAGTAAAAGTAGTAATTGGTGCTAGAAGTGCTTTATTCCTACCTTATAAGAACCTTGGTATTATTGTTGTTGATGAAGAACATGATAGTTCATACAAACAGTTTGAAGGTGTATTGTACAATGCAAGGGATATGGCTGTGCTTAGAGGAGCGATAGAAGGTTGTCAAATTGCGCTTGTGTCTGCAACGCCATCAATTGAGTCATTGTATAACTCCAGGATTAACAAATATCAGTTAATAGAACTTAAGGATAGGTATAACCAAGCAATTCTTCCAGAAATACAAATTATTGATATGAGACAGGAGTCACTGAGTAAAAATAGTTGGTTATCTACTAAAGTTGTAAAAGCAATCAAGTTGACTTTAGAAAAAAAACAGCAGGTTCTCATTTTCTTAAATAGAAAAGGTTATGCACCTTTGATATTGTGCAAAGCTTGTGGATATAGGGCAAGTTGTAAATCTTGTTCTGCTTCAATGGTTTTGCATAAAGAAACCAATCGCCTTGAATGTCACTATTGTGGAAGTGTTTCTTCTATTCCCTCATCCTGCCCAGATTGTACTCAAAGTGATAGTTTAATATTATGTGGGCCAGGTATTGAAAGAATAGCTGAGGAAGTAATTAATTTATTTCCTAGTTCTAAAACAATTGCAGTTAGTAGAGATCAATCATCATTTGATGGAAAGATGGAAGAGTTGCTAAAAGCAATGGAAAATGGTGAAATAGATATCTTAATTGGTACACAAATTATTACTAAGGGTTATCATTTTTCCAAGCTAACTTTGGTGATAGTGGTTGATGCAGATGTTGGATTTGTTGGAGGTGACCTTCGGGCATCAGAACGTACATTTCAATTATTAAACCAGGTAGGTGGGCGAGCTGGCAGAGAAAGTATAAAAGGTTTAGTGATGTTGCAAACATATGTTCCTGATCACAAAGTAATAGGGGCATTTGTGAATAATAAAGAAAATGATTTTTTTGAAGAAGAGCTTGAGTCGAGAAGGATCGCCGTAATGCCGCCATTTGCCAGAATAGCTGCTATAACGATTACTGGTAACAACTCAAACAAGACAAAAGAAATGGCAAAAAAGTTTTTGTCTTTTGCTCCTAGAAGCGATGTGAGAATATTAGGGCCAGCAGAGGCGATGATGTATAAATTATCAGGAAAATATAGGTATAAAATACTAGTAATAGCTTTAAGAGATTTTAATTTACAAAAATATTTAAAATTATGGAAAGATTCTGCTGAGATTCCGTCGAGCTTTCAGGTTAAAATTGATATTGATCCGCAAAGTTTATTGTAGTTATAACTGAAAATGAAATGAATTGTTCTAGATAGAAATAGTGACAATTCATCATTAATTATTGGATTTAATGATGAATTGTTATTTTGTGCAGTGCCATTTTTTTTTGATGGCACTTTAGCCCCATAGATCTGAATATTCCTCAATCAAGGATATTAAGCCCTGAGGCATATCACCCAGATATGGCGCAAGAACTTCCGTACGTAACAGTTCATCTATTAACACTACTTCTCCAATATCGTATATAGGTTGGAATGTTGCTCCACCAGGTGCACCTGCGCCAGGTGTATGATTATTATCATGATAATTAGATAAACTCGGACTCTTTGCCATAAATACCTTCCTAAAATTAAACACTAACTTATATCTATACTAACGTTAAATGTTAGTACAAATATTAAGTTAACATTAACATTAATAAATTGCAAGTATCTTTTTATACTAATTACGAAAAGTACATTTCATCTGTTTCTCGTGTTTTCATAACTATAAGCTCAAAAATAATCCAGGCAGCTATAGATGTAAATATAAATACAATAGATAATGAGTAGGGGTTTTTAGTTAAGAAAAATGAACTTAACCATCCAATGATAACCCCGCCGCCAAGTTGTATAAAACTGTAAAGAGCTCCGGCACATCCTGCGATAGTTCCAAATGGTGCAAATGCTCCGGCAAAACTATTGGGCCAAATCAAGGTTGTCCCAAACAAAAATACGAATAAAGAAAGCATAATAGAAAGCAAAGTTTGGCCGTATATGTAGCTAGATAAAGCTATTATCACGCCAGATAAAAACATCAAGCCCCAACCTAAACGTAGCATTGAATAAGTACCAAGGCGAGCCACCATTTTACCATTAAAAAACCCAGCTAGAGCCATAGATGTTCCGCCTAGAAACAAATTTATTAACCCAAACGTTGTGGCTGTTATGCCTAGATTATCAATCAATAAAACGGAACCCAGTACAAACCAGGAAAAAAATGCTCCATATGTTAAAAATGTACAGAATGCATAACCCATGAATATAGGGCTTGATAACAATTGACCAAATGCATTCACAAAAAAATTAATATTAAATCGGTCTTTATGGTGGCTAGTGCTTGTTTCATGCAGTACAAACCATACTAACAACAGGGTTACCAGAGAATAAATAGTAACAGCAAGGAAGGATGCTCTCCACCCAAAGTAACTTTCTAAATAACCACCTAAAGCTGGAGATGCAGCTACAATAAATACCATAATAATCCCTAAGTAGCCTCCATATTTAGATATTTGCGTACTATTAAAGGAATCTCTGAATATAGAACGCCATAAACACGCGCAAGCTCCAGCTCCGCTTCCCTGAACAAAGCGCCCAATTAGTAATAGGTTGATATCTGGTGCATAAAGACATATTACACTACCAATAAACATAATTACTAATCCAATTGTGAGTGGGATGCGCCTACCAATGATTTCTGATAGAGGTCCGTATATAAGTTGGGAAATAGATACTCCCAACATAAAAATAACCATACTGTTTTGAATATTGTATATTGGTACACAAAAATCTTGAGCCATGTTTAAAAATGATGGAGTATAAATATCTGAAGCAAAACCAGTTAAGCATGCAACAAGTATCATAACACTTAGAAGTTTCAGGCGTTTAAGTTCTATCATAAGTAGTCATCTCCTCTTATATTTAAACAGATGTTACATTAACCAAAAGCAATGCAAATTGATTTCAAATCCAGCGGTTATAGTAAATTCAGAATTATGGTAATTTTATTGTATCAAGCAGGTATGAGAATTGGCTTAAGTCGGCGCCTGCGTCACAAGCTATAGATATTCTTGGGTCGATTGGAAGTTTTGTTAAAAGATCCAAATTGTGGTCAGAAGCTATCTTGTTACCACCGTCTCCTGTAAAAATTGATATGCTTTCTCCTGTTTTGGGAATTACGTAATAGCTCATATTCTCTATGACTCCTAAAATTGGCACATTGAATTTTTTATATAAACTAACTGCCCTGCTGACATCAATTTCTGATATTTTTTGGGGGGTGGTTACCATGATTACTTGGTCTATAATATAATTCTGCAAAATACTTAAGTGAATGTCACCGGTACCGGGTGGCGAATCTATTATTAAGTAATCAAGTTTGCCCCAGTTTGTTAAAGATAATAGCTGATATATTGCTTTACTAACCATAGGCCCTCGCCAACTGATTGAAGCAGATGGTTCTGTCAAAAAGCCGATAGAGTTAACAACGATGCCATAATTCTCCAGTGGAACCATCTTGTTATCATCAAGCTCAGGCTTACCTTTTAGAGAAAAAAGATGCGGTATCGATGGGCCATAAATATCAGCATCAACAATTCCAACCTTCTTGCCATCAGCTTTTAACTTGTGCGCAAGAAGGGATGCAATCATAGATTTACCAACACCTCCTTTTCCTGAAGCTACGAGTAAAACCTTTCCAACGCCCTCAATCTGTATTTTTGCCTTTTCATTAGATGCGCTTTGATTTTTGCGAGTACTGGTTAGTACTACGCTAATTTTTTCAAAATCAGTAGTTTCTTGTATTGCTTTAATGATTTGTGCTCGAATTGACTCTGCTTCAGCAAGTTCGATTCCAGAAATATCTAAAGAAAAGCCTACATTTGAACCATTTACAATGATATCAGAAGACCTGGACTGCACGGTTGTGCCGTCTGATAAAAGTAAATTGGCGCGTATCTCGTTAATTCTATTGGACTTAGTGATTGTCATGCTTGCAAATTTTTCTAACTACAATATATTAATATAGGTTGGTTTAAGTTTTTCAAAATACTAAATTACAGTTTTGTAGATGATAAATAAAATATACGGGCAAATTTTTAAAAAATCTCCTTGGGACAATTTTGAACAAGAAGATAATGTGTTTACTAAAAAAAGAAAAGATCAATTTAATTTGAATAATTTTCAGTTTAATTTTAGTGCTAAAACTGTTGTTGCAATAGCAGCTATTATTTTTGCTTTATGGCTTGGTTCTGGGGTTTATGAGATAGAAGAAGGTGAGCAGGCCATTGTTGTTAGGTTTGGTAAATTTAATAGAGTGGGATATGCTGGGCTAAATTATCATCTTCCTTCTCCTATAGAAATGATTATCAGAGAAAAAGTTGATCAGTCTAGGCGGGTAGAAGTCGGTTATCGTTCAACTGGTCGCGCCCGGATAGGTGGTGCTGTTTCTGCAACAGATGTAAAAGCTGAAAGTATAATGCTTACTGGCGATGAAAACATTATCGGATTACATGTTGACGTCATGTGGCATATCAATGACTTGTCAAAATATGTCTTTAACATTGTAGATCCACAAGAAACTGTTAAGGCTGCGGCACAAAGTGCAATACGTGAAGTAATAGGCAATACCCCAATTTCAGCTGTTCTTTCTAATAAAAAACAAATGATTGCAGATAAGGTTGAGCAACTGATGCAGCACATCCTTGATCAGTATGAATCTGGTGTAATGATAGAGCAAGTAAAACTGCTTAGGGCTGAGCCACCTGAAGAAGTGATAGCTGCGTATCGTGATGTTCAGACTGCCAAAGCTGACAAGGAAAAAGTTATAAATGAATCAGAAGCTTATAAAAATGATGTGTTACCAAGAGCTAGAGGTGAGTCTGAAAAAATTGTTCAAGAAGCAGAAGGGTACAGGGCTGAAGTAATATCTAAGGCAGAAGGTGATTCGGCTAGATTTGATGCTGTGTATAATCAATATTATGCGAACAAAGAAGTGACTAGGAGTAGGTTATACTTAGAGACAATAGAATCAATATTACAAGATTCAGATAAAGTAATTATGGGAGGCGAAGGTATGTTACCTCATATGTCAGTACAACAAAAAGACTCATTAGAAAACAAATAGATTAATGATAAATATGAATAAATTGTATATAACGGCCATAGCTTCATTTTGTTTAATTATAATTCTAGCTGGTGCGCTCTTTACCGTTGATCAGAAAGAGATCGGTGTAGTATTCCAGTTTGGTGAAGCTGTAAGAATTGTTGAAAGTCCTGGCCTGAACGTTAAAGTGCCTTTTATTCAAAATGTACAATTTTTGGACAAACGAATTTTGAATGTTAGCGCAGAGGAAAAAGAGTTAACGGCTTCTGATGAAAAAAGGCTTATCGTAGATGCTTTTGCTAAATATAAGATAACCGAACCTGTAATGTTCATTAAAACGGTTCATAATTATTCTGGTGCTAATTTGCGTTTGAATAAGATTTTAGAATCGGCAATGAGAACCGTGATTGGTCGATTCCCTCTTAATACTTTGCTTACAGAGCAACGAGCAAATCTTATGCAACAGATTAGGGATCTGGTTCATAAAGAAGCAGCCTTGTTTGGTATAAAAATCATTGATGTTAGAATCCTAAAATCTGACTTACCAACTGAAAATAGTGATGCTATTTATCAGAGAATGAAGACAGAAAGGTATAAAGAAGCAAAGCAAATAAGAGCAGAAGGTGCAGAAGAAGCAGCAAGAATAAAAGCAAGAGCGGATAAAGAGAATAAGATTATCTTAGCTGAAGCTTATATGAAGGCTCAAAGAACTAAGGGTGATGGAGATGCAGATGCAGCTAAATTGTACAATATAGCTTACTCTAAGGATCCAGAGTTTTACAAATTCTATCGTTCATTAGTTGCCTATAAATCGTCTCTTAGCAAAGAGAATACACAATTTGTTTTGTCTCCTAAGGCTGAATTCTTTAAATACTTACAAATTGGCAAATAAATATTAGTATGAAAATCATAAAGGTACTTACATTTATTATTTTTGGATTACTCTGCGAAGTTAAGGCTATAGCTGTTATACCTGTGCAAATGACTAGTTTCGCAGATATTATAGAGCCTTTGATGCCTACGGTTGTTAACATATATACTGTCAAATACAACAATCAAACTAACCAAAAAGGGGCGGTGTTACCCGAAATATTACCTCTTGAAAAGTTCAATGATTTTTTTGAGCAATTTAATGTTCCGTTTTCTTTTGATGAGTTATATAGCAGTAAAAGCGCATTATCTTTAGGGTCTGGGTTTATCCTAGATGAAGATGGTCATATAATTACCAACGATCATGTGGTTACTGGCTCTGACGAGGTGCATGTAAAACTTTCCGATAATACAGAAGTTCCAGCAAAAATTGTTGGTACTGATCCCAAAACAGATCTTGCTTTGCTTAAAATTGATGTAAAGCAAAAATTACCATTTGTGTCTTTTGGAGACTCTAGCCAAACTAGGATTGGAGATATAGTGATTGCTATCGGCAATCCACTTGGTTTTGGTGGAACGGTGACAACTGGTATAATATCTTCAAAGGGAAGGGATCTTGGAATGAATCAAGATGAGTTAGTTGATGACTTTATTCAGACTGACGCTGCGATTAATACGGGAAATTCTGGTGGGCCATTATTTAACCTTGAGGGCAAGGTTATTGGTTTGAACACTTCTGTTCCAGATATTAATGGTGGAACAAATATTGGTATTGGATTCGCCATTCCTTCTAACACGGTGCAAGATATTACGAACCAGTTGAAAGAGAAAGGCAAGATTAGCCGAGGAAGGCTTGATATTGCTGTACAGCAGGTAACCAAAGAACTAGCGGAAGCTTTATCGCTTAGTAAGACCTATGGTGTACTAGTTGTTAGTGTTCGTTCTGGAGGATCTGGTGCCAAGGCTGGTTTGAAGCGGGGCGATTTGATTACAGAATTTAATGGAAAAATAGTTTTGAATTCTAGAAAATTACAACTTTTTGTTGCTGATTGTCATATTGGTGAGAAAGTTAAATTAACAGTTATTAGAGATGGCAACCCGTTGACTTTGGTTGCTCAAATAGTTGACCTTGAGCCTCAGGAAGAAGAGGCGTTGCCAATAGAATCAACAAAGGAAAAAGCAGGTGTTGTGTTTAGTAATATTTCACCAATGGTTATTACTAAATTTGGACTGGAACAAGATAGTAAAGGTGTAGTAGTTACAGAAATAAGTTCCGAAGAGATAAATTTTGACTTGCGTATAGGTGACCTGATTATGGCTATTAATCAGGAATATATCAATGATGTTGAGCAATTTGATAATGTTTATGAAAAGATGAAAAGTGGTAATAAAAAGAACGTAGTGCTTCTTGTAAAACGGCGTGAGTTTACTATGTTTGTTGCGTTACCAATAAAATAAATTACCTATCTTCCCCGATTAATTTAAATAATTAAATTTAGCAGAATTTTGTATCCTTACTTATAAAACAAGGTATCTAATTGCTGCTGAAATTTAATTATTTAAATTATTGGAAAAAATCTGATATAGTAGCATTTCAAAATGCTGAAGCAAAAAAATAGTTTTTTAATATAGATTAATTCAGAACAAGACAAAAAATGAATGAAAACAATAAAATTGCTGTATTAAGTTTTTATAGTTTTACCAACATAGAAGATCCGGCGATCTTGTTACCAAAAATTTTATTAGTAACAAAGAAAAAATATGTTCGAGGCACAGTGCTTGTTGCTTTTGAGGGGTTTAATGGCTCGATCTCAGGATCAGAAGAGAATGTGATATTTGTGATGGAAGAGATTAGAAAAATAACTGGTGCCCAAGATATTAATATAAAAATTAATTACTGTGATGAACAGCCATTTTCTAGAATAAAAGTAAAAATAAAGGAAGAGATTGTGGCCCTCAAATTCGGTAAGTTAGATGTTGAGAGGTTGAAAGGCGAGTACGTTGAAACTTGTGATTGGGATAATTTTATTAAGGGCGGTGATGTTATAACTATCGATACTCGTAACGATTACGAAGTAAAGGTAGGAACATTTGAGGGGGCGGTAGATCCAAAAACCAAGACGTTTAGAGAATTTCCCCAGTGGGCAATGAGCAATATGGATTTATTAAAGGACAAAAAAGTTGCGATGTACTGCACTGGTGGTATTAGATGCGAGAAATCTACTGCGTTGCTTCGAAAGTTGGGCGTAGAGAAAGTATATCACTTAAAAGGTGGAATTTTGCAATATCTTGAAGATACAAAAAATATCAATGGCACTTGGCAAGGAGAATGTTTTGTTTTTGATGATAGAGGAGCTGTTTCATCATCTCTTGATCCGTCAGAGGGATTTTGGGTAGAGGATGGACAGACAGCAAAAGGTGTCAGTTATAATAAGTGAATATTCTGGTTTGGGTATTATGAATTTATAGTATATTAAACTAACATGGAAGGACATAATTTTAGCCCTAGAATTGTTATTGTAGTAAGTAATGATTCATTTATTTATGAAGCTCTGGTTGATAATATTAATTGTAAAATTGAATTAGTTGATACAGGGTTCAAAGACTACATAAATTCTCTTGGTAAAGTGGATGTATTGATCGTTGATAAATTGCTTTCTGGACATGAGATTCCTATCTTTCGAGTGGATATATTGATCAATTGTACAAAGAATAAATTATCGCAAAATGAGATATATTTTGCTAAGCCATTTAAGTTAACTGACCTAATTGATACTATTGAGAGAAATCAAGATGGAAAAAATTTGTTTTGTAGTATTAACAAAGACTGGGTGTATAGCCACCAGCTAGGAAGACTTTCTTCTGCAGAGAAGTCTATTTTCTTAACGGATAAAGAAAATGCACTGTTTCAGAAATTATTGTGTATAGATGGCCATTTAGCTGAAAAAGATTATCTTCGGCATGAGGTATGGAATTATCATCAAGATACGGAATCTAATACTGTTGAAACACATCTTTATAAATTAAAACAAAAACTTCCTTCGGGTCTTTTGGAAATAAAAAATTCTGGTTGTTTCCTTAGTATCGACAATTTGAAATAATTTAAATCAGTATTGCTTGCGTGAAAGTTGTTTGAAAAATTTATGATTTTAAAAAGGAAATGGTATTACTCGTTGATGAGATGTATTCAGCAAAATTACTAAATTTTATTACTCGCTTTTCTTTTATTTGATTATTAAACCAAGTGCACTGCCGTTTTGCATATTGTCTAGTTTTTGCTAAAGCAAGGTCAATTGCTTTTTCTTTAGTAATTTCTCCCTTTAGGTAGCTGATAATTTCTGATACTCCAAGTGCTTTCATGGCTGTTGTGTTAAGGTTATTATATTGTTGATGAACTGCTTTAATTTCTTCGATAGCTCCCTCTTCTAGAAGTGCCAAAAAACGATTATTACAAGTTTCGTAAAGGAAACTCCGTTCTGGCATCAATACTGTCACATCAAAGTCAAAATCTGGTAAAGGAAGTAGGTTTCCTTGAGCCTGATAGTACAAAATGGATTTACCGGATTGTTTTATTACTTCGTAGGCCCTAAGAACTCTTTGCGTATCACCAACGTTAAGTGTTTTTGCGACTTCAGGATCTATTGTTTTTAGAAGGTCAAAAAATGTTTCTGAACCTAGCTCCTTATGAAGAGATCTTGCCTGCGATCGTATTTGGTTATTGATATCTGGTATTGAGCTAAAGCCGTATATAAGCATATTTATATACATGCCACTTCCACCAACAATTATAGGTAATTTACCTCTATTTGATATTTCCGAAATGGCACGACTAGCAGAAGTTGCATATTTTGCTGCTGAAAATTCAGTATCAATATTTAGAAAGTTATATAAATGGTAAGGCAGATCTTGTTTTAGTTTTTGAGATGGTGAAGCCGTAATAATTGGCAATTGTTGATATATTTGCATTGAATCAGCATTGATAATCTCACCGTTGTTTTTGCGTGCAAGTTCATGAGCAAAATTAGTTTTACCACTGGCCGTGGGGCCGCAAATTATAACTGCTTTTTTCACACAAGTTACTATTGGTTATATTAATTATATAATAACAAGTCATGATCAAGAGCACACTACGTGTCATACTGAACTTGAGCTGGCTACGCATGCCTTCGGCCCAGTATCTTTTTCTATCTCATGAGATACCGGATCAAGTCCGGTATAACACGTAGCATTGACTAGATACCGGATCAAGTCAGGTATGACAGCTGTTGGTAGACTGTAATATAAAACTTTTTTATCATTTCCTAGGTTATGTTAACTAAATGCTAGGGTTTTAAGTTTACCATAAGTTCATCCCACTCTCTTTTGCTCATGCCACTCGACTCTTGATCGATTTTTTTACCATCAATCATCTGACGAATAACTTCCATACCCTTTCTAGAAATTGAGGTAGCATACATTTTGTGTTCCTCAAAGGCTTCATATGCATAGGGTACCCAAGCTTTAACTACATCAAGCATAGCTTGTGCATAAACTCTGATTTCATACTGAGCATGAGGATCTGCTCTCAGCGCAAGAAAATGTAGTAAATTATGCAGATTAATTTTCCAATACCATTCGGTATATGTATTAAGTGTGAGGTTGATTCTAGCTAGCTCTCTGGTAATACCTATATTATTTTCATCAATAACATTTCCTGACTCGTCTTCGTTCATCATTTCGACATAATGATTATAGCAATTTATGGAATCGTTTTTTATTATGGATAAAACTCTATCAGCTACTTCACTAGGTAGTGTATCGGTACTTCGACCTTGTTTATTTATTGTCGATTGTGGACTTAAGTTTGCTTTCTCAGGAACATAAAATTCATTGCTTAGTATAGAATAACGTGCTGAATACTCATTTACACTAGCGGTTCTGTGGCGAATCCATTGTCTTGCAATAAATATTGGTAATTTAATGTGAAATTTTATATCGCACATTTCAAATGGCGTAGTATGTCTGTGTCTCATAAGGTAATTGATGAGACCTTTGTCTTGAAGGCTTTTTTTTGTGCCTCTACCATATGATACCCTGGCAGCTTGTACGATTGAACTGTCATCGCCCATATAATCCACTACTCGGATAAATCCGTGATCAAGCACTGGGATCGGAGAGTACAAGAGCTCTTCGATAGCTTGTACCGTTGCTCTTTTTGTTATATTTTTAGTTTGTAAAAGCTCCTGAAGCTCATCGTTTTTTGCCATAGAATTAATTCCTTTGCTAGATATTTGGAGGTATTCGATAAAATTTCTTGTCAAGGGCAGATGATATCAATTAAATTGGAATTCAGTAACTGATTTTTTAAAAAAAATAAATTAATGACGATAATTGTTGTATCTTTCGTTATCTGCTTGCTTTGTTTAGCAGGTTTGATCTCTGCAGCTGAAACTGCTATCACCGCTACTTCTCCTGGACTTATTCAGAAACTTAAATCCGAAGGAAATAAAAAAGCAGAATTGTTGCTTGGGATCTTGAAAATAAAAGAGAAAGTAATCAGTACGCTTCTGATTGGTAATAGTATTGCCAACACATTATGTACCACTATTTCAACGGGAATATTTATTGAGATTTTTGGAGATGATTTGGGGACAATAATTTCCTCTATTGTAATGTCATTTATGATTATAGTTTTTTCTGAAGTGGTGCCTAAGGCTATTGCAGTTGTAAAATCCGAAAAAATAGCGTTACTTGCTACTCCTATCTTACTTGTAGTATTGAAAATATTGGAACCAATTAATATTTTGCTTTCGTATATTACTAAAGGGTTCTGTTTTATCTTTCGTATAGATCTGAATAAAAAAATATCAGCAGAAGATGAGGTGCGCGGGGTAATCGAACATCACATGCATGAAGGAAATGTATACAAAGATGATAGAGATATGCTGGGTGGGATTCTTGATATTAGAAATATGGCAATTGGTGATATTATGGTCCATAGAAGTAAAATTATGGCTATTGATATTGATACTCCAACTGAAAAAGTAATAAAAACTGTGTTTAGCTCCAGACATAGTCGTTTTCCATTTTGGCAAGGAAATAGTGATAATATAATTGGCATACTCCATGTTAAAGATTTAATGAATAAAATTCATCAATCTAAGCAAGGAACAAATGAAATAAATATAAGAGCTTTGCTTAGTACTCCTGTGTTTCTACCGGATAATTCTTTGGTAGTGCAGCAGCTTCATATGTTTAGAGAGGGGCAAACACATCTAGCTTGTGTGGTTGATGAATATGGAGATTTACAAGGTATTGTTACTATGGAAGATATTTTAGAAGAGATTGTTGGTCAAATTTATGACGAGCATGATTTAGCCAAGCAGAAGGTTACTAAATTATCAGACAACGTATTTATGATTGATGGTTCAGTACCAGTGAGAGACTTGAATCGCGAGTTAAATTGGCAAATACCAGAAACTGATGCTACAACTATTGCTGGATTTATTATTAATAAAATGGAAAAAATTCCTAATCAGGGCGAGTATTTAATCAGTAAAGATTTAAAAATGATTGTAAAAAAGAAATTTGATAATCGAATTAAGACTATCAAGGTGATTGTTATGACAGATGGTGTAGATCAAGAAGGCGATGAAAATCATCAAGACTAACCAACCAAATCAATTTTACATAGATCCCTGCCTGCTCCATAAGCAGAGGTTCAACACTTTCTTTTGTAAAAATTTTTATCTATCACTTAGGTTCCTAGTATGATTAGTCTATTGGGGCACTTACTGTTCTTCACGATGTTGATAACTTCTTCTGCTTCAATTGTGATAAAGGGGCGAATTAAGCTTTATAGTTTCTTCTTGAGTTGTTTGTTGCCATTCTTAAGTTTTATATTACTTATTATAGGTTTTGTTAAATCTGATTTTGGGTTAAGGAATGTATTTCTCAATTCCAGCACTGAACTACCTCTCATTTATAGGATTGCAGCTAGCTTTGCTAGCCATGAGGGGTCCATTCTGCTTTGGGATAGTTTGCTAGGCCTGGTTAGTCTTACGTATATTTATTGTGCAAAAATTACAAAAGAAGCAAAAGAATTTGGTGTAGTTATTTTCGCTTTCATCCAAGTGCTTTTTGTTAGTTTTATAATTTTTACATCCAATCCATTCGATGCGTTTTCGTTTGTGCCGTCAGAGGGGTTAGGACTTAATCCGATGTTACAAGATGTAGCTCTATCAATTCATCCGCCGATTCTATATCTCGGTAATATCTGTTATGCGGCAATATTTACTAGTGCCTTGATATTATTATATAGACCAGAGGAAACAAAAAATATACTTCTATTAACTAAAAGGTTTTCTGCGTGTGCTCTAATGTTATTAACTATTGGAGTTGGGCTTGGTTCTTGGTGGGCATACAGAGAGCTTGGTTGGGGTGGATACTGGTTTTTTGATCCTGTAGAAAATATATCTGTTTTACCTTGGCTTTCAGGTATTGCTTTGCATCATTTTTTAATTATTTTCGAACAAAGAGGTAAATTCCTTAAATGGATAATCATATTATCTATTTTAAGTTTTCTGTTGATTCTATACGGTACGTTCATTGTCAGGAGCGGTATAATTTCTTCTGTACATTCTTTTGCTTTTTCACCCGAGAGAGGATTATTTATTTTTTTAATATGCATAGCTTTGACCGTTCTTAGTTTTGCTTGGTTTTTTCTAAACCAAAAAAATGTGAATAGTTTGCGTCTGCCGGAGAAAAATAAGGAACTTTTAGTTTTGCTTGGTAATATATTTTGGCTGATAGCCCTAGGCGTTTTGGTGGTTGCGCTAATTTATCCTATTTACTGTGCGCTTGCGCTTGAAATCGATGTAGTAATAGATCCAAGGTATTTTTATACGGTATTTATCCCAATTTTTATACCAATCATATTTTTGGCCGCTATAACTCCTCATATTGATAAAAAACTGATGATTAAGCGAATAGTGGTTTTTATCTTAAGTGTGCTAGGTGTAATATTTATTTGCTTAAAAATAGAATTGGGTGTGGTATCTACGGCTATCTGTTTTGTATCAATTTTTTTGATGTTACACATGATAGAGTATATTTTTGTTGAATCTGGCTACTTTAGCAATCACATATCTGCTAAAAAATACGCTTTATTTTTAGGTCATTTTGGTTTTGGGTCCCTTGCTTTAGCAGTAACGTTGAATTGTGTATTATCACGTGAAGTTGAATTTACTGGTAAAATTGGTGATGAGCGCAGCGGGCAAGATTTAAGTATAAAACTTGAGGATATAAAATTTTCTGAAGGCGTAAATTATTACAGACAGATTGCGGTATTTCGTATTGAAGATAAGAATAATAACGTTGTTATATTGAAACCAGAAAATAGATTATACAAAATTGAAAAAGCACTTTCACAAGAGGTGGATATTTTTTCTTTTATTTTTCATGATTTGTATGCCGTGCTCAGTCAAATAGATAAAAACACGATACATGCAAAAATATACTATCAACCAATGATAAGCTTTATTTGGTTATCTATTTTAATTATTGCTCTTGGATTCTCTATTTCAACTATGAAGCTTAGGTAGTTTTGGTAGTAAGGATTATTTTAATCGAAAATTAGGATGTGTAAGTTATTTCTTTTCCATAAAAAGGAAATTTATTAATATGACAATAAGTATTTAATATATTAGTGAGCTCCTTAAGGTTTTCCTTTACAATATATCCAGCAATACTGAGATCATATGTCTGCATTAGGTCTTTATTACGCGCGGAAGTAGTCAACATAAATACAATATTTTGTTTTAAAGTTTCATGGTTGCGCAGCTTTCCTAGCAGCGTAATACCATCCATGCGAGGCATATTAATGTCTAATAATATAATGCAGGGCTGGGTTAATTTTATTCTTCCATTTTGTCCACATAGCATTTCTAGTGCTTCGACACCATCACTTGCTTTATGCAAGGGATTGGTAATATAAGCTTTTTTAAAGGCCCGCTGAACGGCTTCTATATCAATCTCGTTATCGTCTACTATTAAAATATCGATAGGCTGCTTAACTACATGATTAATTGACATAACTTTGCTCATTTGGGTCTATTAATTTTTGCCAAGTAAATTGGAATAAAGAACCATGGCCTAGTTCTGATGTTACTGTTATCTCTCCTCCATAATTAGTTACTATTTTTTTCACTAGTGCTAATCCCATACCAGTTCCCCCTGTCGGCATGTGTGGCTTTAAAGTTTGGAACATATTAAAGATATTTTGGTGATATTCTTGGGCAATTCCTGGCCCATCATCTCGTACATTAAAGATATATTTAGTCTCATTTTCTTCTATACTTACCTCAATAGTACCAACCTCTTTGTCATGGTGTTTAATCGCATTATGGATAAGATTGTATAGAGCTTGTTGGAGCGGTGCCAGCTGAATATATAGCGGTTTGAATTTATCAACTATTTTTACTAGGAATTCTTTTGGGGGATCAATTAGTGCAATAATATTGTCTATAAGCTGGTTACTATTTATTATTTGATTATTTTGCTCTAGCTTGTAGTCTATGCGCGAATATTCCAGAACATCGTCCAGCAATTTCTCCATGAAGTGTACTTGGTTACGTAATTTTTCCATATATTCCTTAGTTGTACCACTTACTAATCCGGCTAAATCTTCTTCTATCCACTGAGATAAGTTATCAATCACTCGTAGCGGTGATTTTAAATCATGAGCAGCAGCGTATGCAAAACGTTCCAACTCTTGATTGGATATGCTCAATTGCTGTATAAGCCCTTCATGCTCAGCAATTCTTTTTCTACGTTGGGTAATAAGCCGTTCCACTTTAACGCATAATTCTTCTGTAGAAAAAGGTTTGTTGATATAATCCTGCACCCCTTCTTTCAGTAACCCAATCTTTAACGCGTTGTCCATTTTAGCGGTAAGCATTAATAGGGGAATATTTTTAGTTTCGGGATGAGCTAAAAGAGCCAGTGCCAGCTCCTCTCCGTTCATCTCAGGCATCATTACATCGCTTATAATAAGGTCAGGTAATTGTCTTAAAGCTTTTTCCAATCCATCCTTACCATTATAAGCTGTTTCCACACGATAGTTAAGAGAGGACAGTATCTGGGTAAGAAAAATATTCATATCATAATTGTCTTCAACGACCAATATCAATTCTTTATGCTTTGTATGAGTACGTGGTAATATTGCTTTTGTTCTTTTAGTGTCGTAATTACCGAATTCAGTAACGAAAAGTTTATCAATTTTAGTATCATTTGCTTTAGGATCTTTGGCAACAGTGAAGCCAATCGGTGCCTTAATTGGTAGGGTAACTATAAACTTTGCCCCCCCTTTTGCACTATCAACTACTTTAATGTTACCTTTATGAAGCGTAACGAATTCTTTTACAATCGCAAGTCCTAAACCAGTTCCTCCTTTGTAGCGGCGACTACTTTCGTCAATCTGACGGAATCGTTCGAAAATGATTTCTCGCATGGATATTGGAATTCCAGGCCCAGTATCACAAACAGTAAATATAGCTTTATTTCCCGCCTTTTGCACTTGCAAGTCCACCTTGCCCCCAGTTGGAGTAAACTTTAAAGCATTGGAAAGTAAATTAAGTAGGACGCGTTGTAACTTCGATTCATCTACGTCAGCGTGAAGAGAAGAAGGAATATTAACCGTAAAATCAATTTTTTTCTCCTTAGCAAAAAATTCAAAGTTAGAAGCCAACTGGACAGTTAGCTTAGCTAGATTGACGTTGGCATATTCCGTAACCATTTCTTTAGATTCTAGTTTGGCAATATCTAGTAGGTCATTTACGTGCTTTAACAGCAGTTGCGCATTACGCTCAATTATTTCCAAATTATTATGTTCTTCTTCTGAAAATGAAGTTGAATTAAGCAACTTTACTATAGGTCCTAGAATAAGCGTTAAGGGAGTGCGTAATTCGTGATTAATATTAGCAAAAAAATTCATCTTTAGTCGATCAAGTTCTTTTGATTTGTCATACATTTCTGCAAGAGTTTTATTTGCTTGCTTTAGCTTGTTATTAGTTTCAGAGATTTGCTGTGCTCGTACATAAACTTCAGCCTCCATTCGCTCGGTAATAGTGCGTAGTGCTTCATTCTCTTTTACTTGCTTATGCCCCTGTTGTTTTAGTTTTATAAAATCAGTAACATCTTCGACGCGGTGGATAATATAAATAATATCTCCTTTTTCATCCAAAATTGGTGTGTTTAAAGGGCTCCAGTAACGTTCCTCGAATCCATTGCCTTCTCGTGTCGGGATATCATATTTTTGTACCGGCATCGTATCTTCCCTACGGTTTGCAAGTACTCTTAGTAGGGAAGCTTTTAAATTACGTACTCCAGTTGCTTCAGGATCATCCGGGTTATCAGGAAATACTTGGAATATACCGCGCCCCAATATTTCTTCTCGATTAGTTTGACTTGCCTTTAAATAAGCGTTGCTTACTTCAACAATAGTAAAAGTTTTTGTTAAAATGAGATAACAGTCAGGTACTGAGTCAAACAGCATTTGATAATTTATAGGTGTATGAGCTGGTTCTATTATCATAATGAATTTAAGTGTAATACTATTCATATTCATATTATAGTGCAAAATAAATCATACTTGAAATTGCGCGTCAATAGGTGTAAATCAACCAATAGCATTACTAATCTGAAGTTTAGGTATCATGCTAAATTCATTTTGAGCAAGCTTTATGAAAGAATATTGTTCGAAATAAGAAATGGTGGAGCCAGGGGGAGTCGAACCCCCGACCTTTTGCATGCCATGCAAACGCGCTACCAACTGTGCTATGACCCCAAACCAATGCTGAAATTAAAAGTACAAATCCTATTTGTCCAATTTAATTTGGTAACCGGTTTCAGAAGTATAATAAAATATAGTTTTTTTGCAAGGTGATTTGTGGTATTTCATGTAGTGGACAAGTTGCTCGAATTAAATAATGAAAGAAGAAAAACATAATAATCTTAATAAGACTTTCGCAAGACGCATAGCTAGAAGCCTTACAGATATAAATAAAAGAGCAATAAAAGAAGTGTTACCTGGTTGTTTATTTAGCAAAGAACGCTTACTTACAAGGGTATTTCATAAACAATATCTTGAAATTGGGTTTGGTATGGGTGAGCACTTTATTAACCAGCTCAAGCATAATCCATTATCTTTATATATTGGCGCGGAAGTGTTCATGAATGGGGTAGCAAATGTGCTCAAACAAGTGGGTTATATAAAGAATAGTAGTAATAATCCGCAGTTTACCGCTAATACAGATGGTCAGGAAAATTTTTTGATTTGGCCGGATGATGTGGATTTAATTATAGCTCAAATACCATCCTCATCGCTTGATGGAATATATGTATTATTTCCCGACCCGTGGCATAAAAGGCGTTATTTGAAAAAGCGATTGTTGAACGACACTAGATTGGCTAATTTAAAAGATAAACTAAAAGACGGTGGGTTCATATCATTTGCCTCTGACATTGAAGACTATTTTTTATATGTAAAACAGCTATTTACAGAAAATGGTAACTTTATAATTCAAAATAAAGATCACTCCCTTCCTCATGAAGGTTACGTAGAAACCAAGTATCATAAGAAAGCAATTAAAGGAGGAAGAGTAGCACAATTTATTACTGCAACCTATCAAAAAAAGGGTGGTTGATTTCGTAAAATATTGTTTGTATTATCCCAGGTAAGTTAAATTTATAATTTATGGAGTTTATTATATGAATCCTTTTATCGGAAAACCTGCCCCAGATTTTGAGGCAAAAGTTGTGATGCCGGATAATAGTATTGTTGCTGATTTTAATCTAAAAAAATATTTAAAAGGTCATAAAGGGATTTTATTTTTCTATCCTCTGGACTTTACTTTTGTTTGCCCTTCCGAAATCATTGCTTTTAATAATAGATTAGGTGAGTTTTCTACCAGAAACACAAAAGTAATAGCTGTTAGTGTTGACTCGCATTTTTCTCATCATGCATGGAAAGCAATGCCAGTGAATAAAGGTGGTATTGGAAACATTCAGTTTCCATTAGTATCCGATTTAAAGAAAAGCATTTCTACAGCATATAATGTTTTGAACGAAGATGGTGTTTCTTACAGAGCTACTTTTTTAATTGATGAAGGGTTCAACATTAGACATTTTCTGGTTAACGATTTGCCGCTGGGAAGAAATGTGGATGAAACCCTTAGAATGATTGATGCTTTAGAACATTATAGTACTCATGGAGAGGTTTGTCCAGCTGGGTGGAAAAAGGGCGATCAAGGAATGAGCCCAACCCATCAAGGTGTTTCTGATTACTTAACATCAAATGCAGAAAGGTTATAGCTATAAATGCTAGGTAATCTTTTTGTTCACGATAAATCTCCTAATTATTCTGAGGAGACAATTGATATTTTGCGCTTAATTAGAAGCGAGAATGTAGGGCCAAAAACTTTTTTTCATCTAATAAAGCTTTTTGGTTCTGCTGGTAAAGCTCTTGAAAATATTGGTCAATTTTCTGTTAAAGGCGGTAGGTCGAAGCCAATTACTGTATTCTCGCGATCTGAGGCAGAGAAAGAGATAGATGAGTTAAAAAAAGTTGGTGCATATCTACTCACGTATAAAGATTTTAATTACTCTTCGTTGCTTATTCAAATTCATGATTTTCCTCCTGTACTATGCTACAAGGGAAATATAACGCTGCTTAATTCTGAGAAAGTTATCGCAATTGTTGGTGCAAGAAACAGTTCAATTAACTCACGCTCCTTTGCATCGAAAATTGCCAAGGAATTGGTAGGTGAGGGGTATATTACAGTATCAGGTCTTGCAAGAGGAATTGATACTGCAGTTCATGAAGCAAGTGTAAACAGCACGATTGCTGTAATTGCTGGCGGTATAGACCATATTTATCCTCCTGAAAACAAGGGTCTGTTTGAACGGATTGCTAGTAATGCCCTGCTATTAGCAGAGTTGCCTGTTGGGTCAAAACCTCTTTCTCAGCACTTTCCTCAGAGAAACAGGATTATATCTGGGTTAGCACTTGCTACTGTGGTTGTTGAAGCTAGCCTTAAGTCTGGTTCGCTCATTACCGCAAATTATGCTCTTGAGCAGAACAGAGAAATTTTTGCTGTTCCTGGCTTTCCATTAGACCCTAGATGTATGGGTACGAATAAATTGATCAAAGATGGTGCATATTTGCTTGAATCAAGCGCGGATATCATTTCTAACATGGTAACATACGATAAATTGAAAAAATCTCTTGAAGAAACGCAAAACTCTAGCAATAATTTCAAACTTCCGATAGGGGATAATAATTTAGAAATCAAAGACGTTGATAGACAAGTGGTAATCAGGCTGCTTTCGTCGTCGCCTGTAACATTTGAGTTGCTTAGTAACGAGACAAAGTTGCCTTTGCCAGTAATTTATACTATATGTCTTGAACTTGAGCTTGCTGGGAGAATTGCAAGGCATGTCGGTAATAAGATTTCGCTAATATATTGAATTTTTTATGAAACTAGTAATTGTTGAGTCGCCCGCAAAAGCGAAGACGATAAATAAATATCTCGGTAATCAATACAAAGTTATTGCTTCATTTGGGCATATTCGTGATTTGCCATCAAAGAATGGTTCAGTGCTACCAGAAGATGGTTTTGCAATGAAATATGAGATTTCTGATAAGTCCAGTAAGTATATTAATGAGATTATAAAACTAGCAAAACAAGCTGATGAAGTCTATCTGGCAACAGATCCTGATCGTGAAGGTGAATCGATTTCATGGCATGTGGCCGAAGTTTTAAGAGAAAAGAAAATTATTAAAGATGATACGAAGTTTAAGCGAATTGCATTTAATGAAATTACAAAAAAAGCTGTTTTAGCAGCAGTTGCTAATCCAAGGATAATTGATATAGACTTGGTTAACGCTCAGCAAGCAAGGCGTGCACTTGATTATCTAGTTGGGTTCACTTTATCTCCTATTCTATGGCGTAAATTACCTGGATGTAGGTCGGCTGGGCGAGTACAGTCTGTAGCGCTGCGTATTATTTGCGAAAGGGAAGATGAAATAGAGCGCTTTAAAACTCAAGAATATTGGGATATTGGTCTTGATATGCTAAATAGCAAAGGTGATCAATTTACGGCAACGTTGTCCGCCGTTGATGGGAAAAAACTTGATAAATTCTCTATAGCAAATGAAGAATCGGCTGATAAAATTGTAAATAGGTTAAAAGGACAGGACTTTAAGGTTTCATCGATCCAAAAAAAGCAACAAAAGAGAAATCCATCAGCGCCTTTTATCACCTCATCTTTGCAACAAGAAGCGTCAAGAAAATTAGGTTTTGGTGCTAAGAAGACCATGCAGATTGCTCAGAAATTGTACGAAGGAATTGATATTGGTGGTGAAACTGTAGGTTTGATCACTTATATAAGAACTGATGGGGTAACTTTGTCTAGTGAAGCAGTTGATAATATCAGGTCGTTGATTCAAGATAAATATGGTAGTAAATATCTGCCGCAATTGCCAAGAATTTATAAATCTAAGTCAAAGAATGCTCAAGAGGCGCACGAAGCTATACGTCCTACAGATATGTTGTTAATACCAGAAAGTTTATCAAGCGAGTTAGATAAAGATCAGCTGAGGCTTTATGATCTGATTTGGAAGCGTACAATGGCTTGTCAAATGGAGTCTGTTTTAATCGATATGGTTGGAGCTGATTTGGTTAGTGATGATAATAATTTTACAGCTAGAGCGACTGGGTCTACGATTGCTTTTGATGGATTTTATAAGATTTATCAAGAAGGTATAGATGATGGAAAGGATGAAGAAAATAAAATGTTACCGCCTTTGTCTGAAGGTGAGTCTATAGATACAAAAAAAATCAAGCCAGAGCAGCATTTTACAGAAGCTCCGCCAAGGTATTCAGAAGCTAGCCTAGTTAAACGATTGGAAGAACTCGGCATTGGTCGCCCTTCTACTTATGCGTCAATTATATCGGTCCTTCAAGATAGGAAATATGTAGAGATAGAGAAAAAACGTTTCCATCCAACAAATCTTGGTAGGCTAGTTACGGTATTTTTAATTGGTTTTTTCACTAAATATGTTGAATATGATTTTACAGCTGACCTTGAAACTGATTTGGATGAGGTTGCTGAAGGTAAAAGAAATTGGCTAAGCTTATTAAGTGATTTTTGGCTTGGTTTTAACGAAAATGTAGGAAAAGTTAGCGAGCATAAAATTGCTGATGTAATTGATTATGTAGAAAAATCCCTAGATTTTCATTTATTTGGTGAGCAAGGTACCAAGAAGTATGAAGAAAACAAAAAATGCCCGTCATGTTCTAATGGAGCTTTAAGTTTGAAATTGGGCAAGTATGGAGCTTTTCTAGCTTGCAGTAATTACCCAGATTGTACATACAAAAAAACCGTATCAAAAACGGAAGAAGGAGGAGAGGAAGGTTCTATTGCTCAGGTTGATAATACCAAAGAGCTTGGGTTAGACCCAAGTGGGCAGATGGTATATTTGAAGAAGGGGCCTTATGGTTGGTACGTTCAACTAGGTGAAGTCGTTTCGAAGAAAGAAAAACCTAAGCGTAGTCAATTGCCTGATGGAGTAAAGCCCGAGGACTTAACTTTGGAGGTGGCAGTAAAGCTACTTAATTTACCAATGTTGCTTGGCAAACATTCCGAATCTGGCGAAGAAATTCATATGGGAATAGGTAAATATGGACCATATGTAAAATACATGGGCAAGTTTACTTCAATACCAAAAGCCATTGATCCATTCTCTGTGAGTCTAGCTGAAGCTGAAGAGATAATTGCTAGTAAGGGTAAAGGTAAGAAGTAGAGTCGTTGTAAGCGAATTGCTTGTTGTCTACTAAGAGTTTGAATAAAATTCCATTTATGCAACAAACCGACGATAGTTCTTTTTGAATCACTTTATCAAAAGTTCTAAATTTATAACTTTGGTTCTTCTCTTCATTGTTGAAGGGGCATAATGTAATAAATTAGTAATTATGTTAATTTTATTATTGATTACTTATTAAAATTTATTATTATTTGAGTTATAATGATAAATTAAAAGAGGTAAGTTGATTATGAAAAGGCAAATAAAAATAGAGCACGGAAAGCAGCCCGAATTTGTTTTTGGGAATGACAACACCATTTATACCGAGGGAGAACAGCAAATTTCTCTGCAACTGCCCTATGATCTTGTAGAAGTTAAGCACACTAGCGTTAATTTACTACTTAAAACAACTTTGAATACAGAAATACTGCGTCTTACTAAGTGTTTCGATGTAGAACTTAAGAACGAAGGTGTACACGGATTAAATTTGGTTGTAGCGACTAATGATTCTAGAGATTTCCCAACCAAGATTACTTTAACTGGGGGCAAGATTTCCTCCATGACTCTTAAAGCTAATGGCCACACATACTCAATTAATAATCTAAAGATCTTTAGTGAAAAAGCCACGCAGGAAAATCCACAAAAATTTAACACTAATGAGTTTGATACCATAGCGCAGTATATACTAAACAATTATGAAGGTGGAGCAATTAAGCTTTCTAAGGGTTATAACAGCGTTATTAAGGGCTATAAAGGTGAGCTTCAGTTTTTCCAAAAATACAAATTATTGTTGGAAAATACTAAGGTTGTTTCTAGTGTCAAAGGACTTTATGGCGATGTAAGTACTGTAGTTGCAGCATTACCAAAACTAGATATCAGTGAGGATTTCTTAAATAATCGCTGGTGTACAGAAGTTGGCCTTTCCTTATCGGAATATAATAGATTTTTCTCAGAACTTCCTGCTGATGTTGTAAACATAATAGGCAATTTCATTGATCAAATAGAAGAAAATCATTAATCAATTTTACCAAAACAATGTGTAATCTGGCTTGAAGAGGTTTTATTTTGGAAGCAGTTTTGCTGCTTCATCATCTTCCAGCCGTTTATCATCTCTGATAGATTTTGCTCGGAAGGGGGGCAAAAAAGCAGTTTTTTAAATAGGTGCGACCTCTAGCCCAGAAACTCAATTACTACCGACTTTAGTCGGTAGTAATTGAGTTTCTGGGTCTTGCTTTCTTATTGGTAAATGAGACAAGACATATTGATTAAACTGCGGCCTGGTTAATTTGAAGGGCATACCTTTACATTCCAAGGGAAAATAGGTTTTTGTGTAATTTATATAACCTTTTAGGGCTTTGTTAAAGAGTTAGTTGTTTGGGTAACTATTATAGTCTTGAGGTTCTAAGTCAAGTTCTAATAGAGTGGTGAAGTAATGTTGGTACTCAACAAAACTCCGTCATGCTGAACTCGATTCGGTATCTCAGTCAGCGGCGGAATTAGATACCGAATCAGGCCCGGTATGATTAATACTCTCACCGTCTCCTGAACTTGTTTCAGGATCTCCTGTTATTGACTAAGATACCGGATCAAGCCCGGTATGATTAATACTCTCACCGTCTCCTGAACTTGTTTCAGGATCTCCTGTTATTGACTAAGATACCGGATCAAGCCCGGTATGATTAATACTCTCACCGTCTCCTGAACTTGTTTCAGGATCTCCTGTTATTGACTAAGATACCGGATCAAGCCCGGTATGACAGTGTGATGGTGTGTAGATTGTGTAACCTTGTCCGGCAATTAGACTAGTTATTAACAGAAAAAAAGCCAAGACAAAAATCACGGCTTTTTTAATAATCAATAGAATGCCTAAAACTTATCTAGCCAAAGCATCAATCAATTTTTGAGCAGCTTCTGGAATCTTATTAGCAGCTTGGAGCGAAGTGATCGATGCAACCATAATTCTAATAGTTTCAGAATATTGCTGCGCAGTTAGTACATAATCTGTTTTTAGGTATGAATCTGCAGCTTTCTGAGTCACGTTTGTTGTTGCTCTGAGTGCATCAGCTGCTTCAATAACGTTTGCTTTTTGATTTGAAATAGCAGCTTGTTCAGCGCGAACTGAGTTCAAAGCATTGTGGAATACGTCTTGTGCATACAGACGTCCACTTTGAGTAGAAACATCAGTTGTAGCATTGTCATTAATAATGTTATTATATAGTTCATTAACAGGTGCTAATACCGCAAGCATTGCGGTTAAGTTTGCCGCGGTTGCTGTTGTGAAAGTAGCTCCCCCAGCATTTGCTACTAACCAGGCCTTGCAAACTGGAGCTATTTGATCTAGGAATTCTTTCTGCGCTAAAGGTAGGTTAAACACAAGGTTGGCTCCATTTACTGCTACCATTGGGATACCTGATCCTCCTGCCTCGGCGCTTGTACGCCATGCGCCGTAAAAAAGATTGACGTTGCGACTAGCTGCTTGGTTCACTTCATCAATAGTAGTGTAACGGTTAGTAGGGTATAGGCCTGGGCCTAATTTTATTAGCTCATTTAATGCATTTGTAACAGAAGATCTAAATAACTTACCAAGGCTAAAATCATTTACATGGACCCGCAGTTTATCGGCTGCATTTAAACCAACCTGAATTTGCATCTCTTTAACATCGCCTCTAAGTAATCCTTTATTATCAAAATCAGCAGTGTCAACTAAAAGATTAACCTGAGCTCTCTTGTCGTTTAAGTTTTTGTTTAAGACAGTAAGTTTATCGGCAGCTAATGGGTCGGCACTAGCAACTGTTTTTAAACCGCCTTGTAGAGATCTGGCGATTGTTTTTAAATATTCGTCTGTAATTGTCAGTAAGTTAATGCTATATGCAGTATTTTTAGCCACCGCACCAAGAATGATCTGGCCGTCTCTTAATGAGTTTCCAAGGAATGCATCGACAACCTCTACGAATTTATCATTACCAGTTGTTAAGCTTTCGCCAAGGCCAGTTGCTTTATTTCCAGCTGCGTCGACTTCTCTTGAAACTAAGCCTGTTAGGTCGTTTCCCAATGTTAATGGCATCTATATCTCTGTATTAATTAATAGGTGCTTACGATTAAGCAATATTTATGCCATATACTATTGATATAAGTTAAGATAGTGTTAAATTATCTTAACTTAAAGTGAGAAAAAATGTTTTTATATATTATTTTGTGGAGGGAAAGAGCTCGATATGCTGGCTTCCATCTCTTCCAAAATAGATAGCTTTCTTACCGGTTATAAATACCTCATAGTGAGTGCAACCGGCGGCTATTGCCCTATGTAGAAAAGTTTGATAATTGATTTTGTTTTGTTGGCTATCAGTGATAGCTTTTTTTATTTCTTCAGCATTAAATTTTTGAGCTACTTTTGGGGCGTCGAAATCAAAGGGACCTATATAGGTGTGATCGTTACTTCCATAATATAATTTTTTCAGACCAACTAAGTCGATAATATATCGTTCTGTGCCAATTTCAGATAGTTTTTTTACTACTTCGGGAAAAGTTATTTTTCCAGCGAGTGAAAGCAAAGAGTATTCATTAATCATTTTTATATAGTATGTATTAATAATTTTTATATCCATATTTGTTTATTTTATTCTATGCGGTCTTTCCCGCGAGTTAATTGATCCCAACCATTGGTTTCAAGTAATTGTTTAATGGTATCGAGTAACTCCTGACGTTTTTGAGTCGAGAGAATTTGAAAAAAAGATTCATCATTTTTGTCGGCTAATTGTGCCAATTTTGGAACTAAAGCTTTGCCTGTCGAGGTAAGTGATAGTTGTACGGAACGGCGATCCTTATCGATATTGGTCCTACTTACAAGATTTTTTTGTACCAGGCGTTCTATCATGCGCGATAACGAACTATTATCCACCCCGACTAGTCTTGCGGCCTCATTCAAAGAAATATTCTGCTTATCATAAAGAGTACGCAGCACGACCCATTGAGCAACTGATATATCATGCTCGGCTAGCAGTGCTGCAAAGCTATGGTGTATATAATTAGAAAGACAACGCAGCCAATAGCCAAGATGATCTTCTAGATTGCTGGGATAATTATTACTCATGATCATATAATAATTGCATATGCAATTATTGTCAATACAATTATATTATAATTTATACATTGGACTAAATGACTTATAAAAATTAGTCTTATGCTAACTCGTATTCCACTTATCCTTGCTATTTACTCATAAATTGAGTAAGTTCTGTACATTATATAATCATTGAAAATTTAGGTTTAAGTGTCTGATTTATTTGGCTTTAGTGCGAATGCAAAAAATGCTAAGGTTAGTTCCTATACAGCAAATGATATAGAGGTTTTAGAAGGTCTAGAACCTGTTCGTATGCGTCCTGGTATGTATATTGGTGGCACGGATGAAGAGTCAATGCACCACCTGGTATCAGAGGTACTCGACAATTCTATGGATGAGGCTGTAGCTGGGTATGCTTCAAGGATTACTATTGAAATGTTGTCTGATGGCTCAATATCTATTAGTGATAATGGTAGGGGTATTCCAGTAGATAATCATCCTAAATTTCCTAAGAAATCAGCTCTAGAGGTGATACTTACGACCCTTCATTCTGGTGGTAAATTTTCTGATAAGTCCTATCAAACTTCTGGAGGATTACATGGTGTTGGGATATCTGTAGTAAACGCGCTTGCTTCAGCCTTAGATATTGAGGTTTATAGAGACGGAGTAGTATATACGCAAAAATATTCTCGTGGGGTACCGCTTACAAAGCTTGAAAAATCTACCGTTGCTAAGAAGTTAAGGGGCACTAAAATTACGTTTATTCCTGATCCAGAAATTTTTGGTAAATCCTTAAAATTAAAGCCCAAGAAAGTTTATGATTTAGCTAAGTCTAAAGCATACTTGTATAAGGGGGTAGAGATTCATTGGAGTTGTCACCCGGAGCTTATTTTATCAAATGAGGTTCCTCTATCGGATGTGATTCATTTTCCTGGGGGGCTCAGAGATTACCTTGACTCTAAACTCGATAAAAATCACATTATTGGTGAAGAAATATTTTCAGGCAATGCTGAAATTATTGCTGAGAATATCAAGGTGGAATGGGCTGTTTGTTGGTATGAAAGAGATAACTTCATTAAATCATATTGTAACACTATTCCAACTCCATTAGGTGGTACTCATGAACAAGGTGTAAGAGCTGCATTGCTCAGAGGGATAAAAATTTATGGAGAAACGGTAGGGCATAAAAAGGTGTCCCAAGTCTCTCCTGAAGATGTTCTGGAGTCGGCGTGCTTTATGCTTTCGGTTTTTATAAAAGATCCTGTCTTTCAGGGGCAAACAAAAGAAAAGCTGGTTTCTAATGGGATTGCTAAACATATTGAAAATGTATTTAAAGATCATTTTGATCATTGGCTCAGTGGTAATAAAAAGTCATCAGACAAGTTAATTGAGCATTTTATTAATAATGCCGAATATCGTTTAAGTAGAAAAAATGAACGTAGTGTTAGTCGAAAAACTGCTGTACAAAAGCTCCGTTTACCTGGTAAACTCGCAGATTGTAGTAGTACTAATGCTAAAGGTACAGAGCTGTTTTTAGTTGAAGGAGACTCCGCAGGTGGGTCAGCTAAGCAAGCGCGTGATCGTCTTATTCAAGCCGTTCTCCCTTTGCGTGGCAAGATATTGAACGTTGCTAATGCGCCTATACATAAAATTTTAGCTAATCAAGAAATTCAGGATCTAGAAGTTGCTTTAAATTGTGGTTCTATGAGCCACTATAAAGAAGAAGACTTGCGATATGAAAAAATAATAATTATGACTGATGCTGATGTCGATGGTGCGCATATTTGCGCGTTATTGATGACATTTTTCTATTTGCGTATGCGTAAGTTAATTGAAAATGGCCATTTGTATTTGGCGCGTCCACCTTTATATCGTTTAGTAAAAGGTACTAAAACATTTTATGCCGCTAATGATGAGCAAAAAGAAAAGCTAATGAAAGAACTTTCAAAAGATAGGAAAAAAGTAGAACTAGGTAGGTTTAAAGGTCTTGGTGAAATGACGCCGCCGCAGCTCAAAGAGACTACAATGAATCCTAAAACACGTATGCTTTACAAAGTAAGTGTAGATGACTTTGAAAATATAGATACAATAGTTGATAACTTAATGGGCAAAAAGCCAGAAAAGAGGTTTCAATTCATTCAAGAGCAAGCGCTTGCAAAAAATTATAAGGAGATTGAGTTGTATGTTTAAATTTGTTATTACAGTTTTTTTAACATTAATTGCCACAGTATCTTTTGCAGCAGAAGATAAAAAGGTTGAAGTTGATAATCGCCCAGATAGCTATTATTTCAGGCAATTTCAGGATGTGTTTCAAAGAATAGAGAAAGATTATATGCAAGTGCCTAATCGTCAAGAAATGACAGATGAGGCTATAAACGGAATGCTCAGGTCGCTAGATCCATATTCAGGGTATTTTACAGATGATGATCTAGAGTTTTTTATAACTCAAACTGATGGTGAATTCGGAGGGATTGGTGTAGAGATTATTCCTGATAATGGAGCAGTGAAAGTTATTACGCCGATTGATGATTTGCCTGCACATAAGGCTGGCATTAGAGCTGGAGATTATATAATTGGCGTAAATGGTCAACTTGTTTCAAACATTGGCTTTAATAAGGCTGTAAAAGAAATGAGAGGCGAGCCTGGAAGTAAGTTGAACCTTCTTGTTGTAAAAGAAGACGAAAATATTACGAAAGAAATTGAACTTACGCGTGAAATTGTAAAGATAAAGCCAATTAAATTTGATATTGAAGAAGATGATAATGGTGGAGTAGGTTATATCAGGATAGTTGCTTTTAATAATCAAACTACTACTGAACTCAAAAAAGCTGTTGATGAGATTGAAAAAAAGCTCCAAAAAAAGAAGAAAAATTTAAAGGGTATTATCCTTGATGTACGGAGTAATCCAGGTGGGTTGCTTGATCAAGCAGTCGCTGTTTGTGAATATTTCATTGATCATGGAACAATTGTTTCGATTCGAGGGAGGGACAGCGCAAATGACAGCGTTGTTTCTGCTGGAAGGTTTGTTGCTAAAGCTCCGAATGTTCCAACAGTAGTTCTTGTTAATTCTGGTACAGCATCTGCTGCTGAGATTGTGGCTGGAGCTCTGCAGGATCATAAGAGAGCAATTATTGTTGGTACTACCTCGTTTGGTAAAGGTTTAGTGCAAACATTTACTCAGATAAGTAAGAGAGCTGCGGTGAAGTTGACTACGGCTAAATATTTTACCCCAAGTGGTAGGTCAATAAATGGTAAAGGTATTGAGCCAGATTTATATATAGAAAATGCAAAAGTGGAATTTGCTGAAAAAGAAAATAAGGAAAAATCTTTTACTAGTTCATCGGTAAAAAGTTATTTAAAGAAATATAATACAGAAGAAAAATCTGAAGAAAAAAAGTCTGATGATGTGAAAGAGCATTCTATGTCGGATAAGTATAAAGAAGATTATCAGTATGCAAGAGCTTACGACTTGATTAGAGGGTTGAGTGTGAACTATAAAAAAAACTAGAGAATGATAAAAGATCCAAAATTAAAGGCTAAAGTAAAGCTATATCTTTTAGGCAGTAATATAGCTCTTGGTGCTATATTACTTTCTTTAGTAATATATTGGCTTGTGTCTGCAAGACCTAGTCAAATTGCAAGAGCTACGCAGTTTGGTCAATACCGCACTTACTCTATGGCTAGCTTACCTTTTATTACTAATGAAATAGAAGCTGATTATGTTGGTCTGCAAAAACAAGTGGCTGACACTTTAGAAGAAGCAAATGAAGTTGATTTGGAGCTTTTATCAATAGATGTTCCACCAAAGCAAGATAGTTTGATAGAAGAGACAGAGCAAATACTTGCTAAATCTGATGAGTTATTAACTAGTAAGAACACAAATAAAGAGTTGTCGATTAAGAAAAAAAGGGTTTATTCTGGGAAACCAAAAATTTCAATTGTAGTAACTAATTTAGGATTAAATAGACGTTCAACCGAACTCGCGCTAACTTTACCAACACAGTGTGGTCTTGGGTTTTTACCATATACGCAAAGCTTAAAGCCACTATTGAACAAAGCTCAAAATAAAGGACATGAGGTATATTTATACTTACCGCTTCAGACTAGTAAAGCTCTGGACAATCCTGGTAAATATGCTTTGATGAATAATTTAGCTCTAGAAGAGAACGAAGTGCGGTTGAATGTGATATTAAATTCTCAGGCTCGATATGACGGAGTGTATTCTAGTTATAAGGAAGTGTTCACAGATGACATGAATGCATCATCAATGATTTTTGATCAATTAGATGATAAAAATTTGATATTTATTTTAGGTAAGGGCTTAGCTAAAGGGGTACCAGGTCATATTTCTTCACATAATAATGTTATTCCCACTAATATAATAATTGATGAGGAACCTGATAAGGATTCAATTCGAAGCCAACTGGAAGAATTGATTAGAGTTGCAGAAAGTAACGGCATTGCTCTTGGTTATGCTCAAGGATTTACTTTAACAATAGAAATGATTAGGGACTGGATTCCAACGCTTAATAAGAAAGGGGTTCAGTTGGTACCTGTTTCTGAGTTACTCAAGGAGTATAATTTGTGAAGACAGATTCTAATAATAAGCTAGATAATAAAGAATTATTGAACCTGCCTTTTCGCCCGGGTGTTGGTATGATGATAATTGATAAAGAAGACAGAGTTTTTGTTGGCAAGAGAATAGATTCAAAAGCTAATGGTTGGCAAATGCCTCAAGGCGGTATAGATCTTGGCGAGACGCCGAGCAGTGCAGCTATGCGAGAGATGGAAGAAGAAATAGGTTGTGGTGATGGATATATAATTGCTGAAAGCAAGAACTGGTATAGCTATCGTGTTCCAGATTTTCTTATTCCAAGGCTGTGGGATGGTAAGTATTGTGGCCAAAAGCAGAAATGGTTTTTAATTCGGTTTACTGGGAAGGACAGTGATATAGATATTAAAACGCTGCATCCTGAATTTGATCAGTGGAAGTGGGTAAATTTTGATGAACTTCTGACTGATGTAATACCCTTCAAATTAAAACTCTATAAACAAGTTGTACAAGAGTTTCGTCAAATATTATATCAATCTAAAAATTAACAACAAATATGAAAAGCATTTATAAGTTTCCTTTATTAGTAGCAGTGTTGTTTTGTGTGGTTACCCATGCTGTTGCTTCTTCAACGATCCAGGTGGAAGTTAAAGAAGGTTCAGTAAAGTTTAAAGAGCTACTTAGTGCCTCTCCAGAAATAGCTAAAAGTAGCCCCATGAAAGAAGTAAATCCTGATATAGTGGGTAAAATAATTGTGATCAATAATAAAAAATATGAAATTCGCTATTTTAGCTTTGAGGATACATCCAAAAAATTACCCACAAATATCACATTTAAGGATTATATTAAAAAAAATGGACTATTAGAATCTTTTTCTACAAAAACAGAACCATTGCCAGGACTCATATTTGAGAGCTTTGATTTTCGTAAATTTAAACTAAATGATGGAGTTTATTTCAGTATGGCAATTAGGGAATTAGACTAATTGCCTCACTAAAACAATTAAATTATTTTTTAACTTTTCTCACTAAGGCGTGTTCGAGCACTTGATCAATATTGGAAACAGGAATAATTTCTATATTGTCTTTAATATTAGCTGGAATATCTTTTAAGTCTTTTATATTTTCCTCCGGAATAAGAACGGTTTTAATCCCACCTCTGACTGCGGCAAGAAGCTTTTCTTTTAGACCTCCAATAGGCAATACTTTACCACGCAAAGTTATTTCTCCAGTCATTGCCACATTCCTGTTAACAGGATTTTTTGTCATAAGCGATACTAAAGTTGTATAAATTGCAATACCTGCTGACGGCCCATCTTTTGGTGTTGCTCCCTCAGGTACGTGTAGATGTATATCAAATTCTTTGTACTCACTTTCTTTTAAGCCTAGGCTCTTAGCTTTTGAAAGGAAACAGCTATAAGCTGCTTCGGCTGATTCTTTCATTACTTCGCCAAGTTTACCAGTTGATTTAATTCCCCCTTTTCCTTTGAAACAAGCAGCTTCAATACTTAATAAATCGCCTCCAACTTGAGTGTAAGCAAGGCCAGTTGTGGTACCGATTTGATCTTCTGTTTCTGCTAAACCAAAGCGATATTTTTTTACTCCTAAATATTCTTCTAGATCTTTTGGAGTTACCGTTACAGTTTTTAGGTCTTTATCCTTAAGGATCCTAGTTAGCACCTTTCTAGCAATAGCACCAATTTCACGTTCCAGTGACCTTACACCAGATTCTTTAGTGTAATATCTAATCAATTCTAAAATAGTGTCATCTGGTATAATGAGTTCTTCAGGTTTCATGCCATGCAGCTTTAGTTGCTTAGTCACGAGGTGATTTTTTGCTATTTGTAATTTTTCTTCTTCAATATAACCAGCAATATTAATTATTTCCATACGATCAAGTAGGGCGCGTGGTAGGTCATATGAATTTGCCGTTGCAATGAATATAATATTCGATAGATCGTATTCAACCTCTAAATAATGATCAACAAAATGTGAGTTTTGTTCCGGATCAAGCACTTCAAGTAAGGCTGACGCTGGATCGCCTCTAAAATCAGCGCTCATTTTGTCTATTTCATCTAGCAACATAACTGGATTATCAACCTTTGATTTTTTTAGTAAGGTAATAATCTTGCCTGGCATAGAGCCAAGATACGTTTTTCTATGCCCTCTAATCTCTGCCTCATCTCTGACTCCACCTAGAGCAAATTTGGTATATTTTCTATCCATTGCTTCGGCAATAGATTTTACAAGTGAGGTTTTGCCAACACCTGGAGGGCCAATAAGGCACAAAATAGGGCCTCTTATTTTGCGCGATCTTTTTAGGACAGAAAGATATTCTACAATTCGTTCCTTGACTTTTTTTAGCCCATAATGGTCGCGATCAAGGATTTCTTCAGTTTTGTTGATTTTAATAGTACTTTTATCTCTTTTTCCCCATGGTAATGAGAGAAGTGTATCAAGGTAGTTCCTAACAACAGAAGATTCAGCTGATAGCTGATTCATCATCTTAAGCTTTTTCAGTTCGGCTGTTGCTTTTTCCTTTGCTTCAGTTGAAAGCTTTAGTTTTTTGATTTTTTTCTCCAAATCAAAAAAATCAGACTTATCATTGCTGCCATCCATTTCTTGTTGAATAGCTTTCATTTGTTCGTTTAAATAAAACTCTCTTTGAGTTTTTTCAATTTGTTTTTTTACTCTTTGTTGAACTACTTGTTCTGTGTCCATCTGAGCGTTTTCAGCTGTGATAATCTCAAGCAATAGCTCGGCACGTTTTTGAACATCCGTTTGTTCAAGAAGGGCTTGTTTAAGATCAATTTTTGAAGTTAGATGAGAAGCAATAATATTGGTAATATAACTTGGGTTTCTTTGCTCAGTAAGAATATTTAATATTTCCAAATTAATTTTTTTATTGGATCTTGCATATTCCTTGAAAGACTCGATAACAGCTGTAGTAGCATCGTTTAGCACCTCTAGGTTATCTACTTCTTTATCTGGGTTAATGGTATATTCAGATACGAACATATCATCGCCAGTGATGTTTGTAAGCTTTACTCGATTAATTGCCTCTATAAGTATTTTTGCATTATTATTTGGTAATTTTACTGTTTGAATAATTTTAGCTAGTATACCGACCCGAAATAGATCATGTGCGCCAGGCTCTTCAATGTCCTGTTTTTTTTGAGTTGTTAGGAGGATATGTTGCCCATCGTCGATTCTCTTTGCTGCAAGCAGCGCATTAAGAGACTTCTCTCTGCCAATAAATATAGGTGCAATAGTTCCAGGAAATATTATTACATCACGAAGTATTAATAGTGGGAGAGTTTTTTTTTCAAGTGCTATCACTTATGCAAACCTATTATAAATTTTTCTGTATTATGCCGTTAGTTGGCTATATAATGTCTCAGTCTAATGTTTTCAAGAGATATAGTAAATTGATTAGTATTTTGTGCGTAGTTGCTTGTTGTTTATCTATTGTATATAGGTTTCGCACCAGCATGCTTGACTATAATATAAGTAGCGATTTAACATTCTGTAGAAATACAAAATTTTTATAAAAATATGACCGATTCAGCTAAAAACACTCCAGACGTTGCAAAAGCTTACGCCAGGATTAAACCATATATTCATAAAACCCCATTACTTCATTCAAACTTGTTGAATGAAATGTTGGGTAGTAAGATTTATTTTAAAATGGATGCAGTACAAAAAACAGGAGCATTTAAGATTCGTGGAGTACTAAATCATCTTTTGGTACTTAAAGAAAAGGGAAAAATGCCTAAGAAAATCGTTGCTTATAGTACAGGGAATCATGCCCTTGCGATGTCATATGCGGCTAAATTGTTTGGTATTGAAGCAAGAGTGTATTTGCCAGAAAATGTTTCTCCTATAAAAAAGCGTATAGCAAAATATTATGGTGCTGACGTTGTTGAGGTTGCCACAAGGCAAGAAGCTGAAGATGCAGCAGCAGCGGATGGGCAAAATGGCTTTTACTATCTCCACCCTTCGGACGATGATGAAACAATTGCTGGTGCTGGTACTATGTGTTATGAAGCCCTTTTAGAACTTAACCAAACAGGCGAAAAAACGGATGCAATTTTTGGCCCATGCGGTGGAGGAGGTTTACTTTCTGGTAGTTATTTGGCAAAAGAATTATTAAGGCCAGCTGCGCAGTTACATGGTGTTGAGCCGAGAATTGCCAATGATGCGCATCAATCTCTAAACAGTAGTGAGATTTTTCGTTTTACACATTCGCCTGAAACAATTGCGGATGGGCTACGTGCTCTTTCGATATCGTCAAGGACGCTCAAATATCTTAGAAATCTCGATGAATTCCATCTAGTGGACGAAGAGGCTATTCGCTATTGGACCGCATGGTTAATTCAAATGATGAAAATAACATGCGAGCCATCAGCTGCAATAAGTATGGCAGCTGCGCATAGCTGGCTTCAACACCAGCCACAAAATAAGGTTATACTGATTCTAATTACTGGTGGTAATATAGACCCAGAGTTTTATCAAGAGCTTAGCACTTTAGATCTCTTTATATCTGCTTGAGTCATCTTATTTGCAGAAATTTATTTCAGTGTTTTAAGCTTCATCTTCTGGATTATCTCCTTGTAGCTCAATATCATGGGCAATAGCGTTCTGATCACCTAAAACATTTTCAGTTTCTTTTTCTTCAACTAATATTGAATTTTTGTTCTAGTATTGCGTCTATTATGTTTTGTCCAGCTTGCACTTGTACTTGTCATCCTGAATTTATTGGGCTTCGCATGCCTTCGGCCCAGGATCTGATGAAACAGAAGAAGCTCCCGGATCAAGCCCGGGATGACTGGTGTGCGATCATGCTAGGCCAAGAGGCAGGCCGCAAGCTTCAAACAAGTTAAGTATGACGCTGCGTGTGGTAAGCAGCTTTATACAAAACTATATTCTTATCCATAGTTCAGGTTAAATTATTAGGTAGACAACTAAATATTAGTGCTAAGGATAGATTTTTATGTTTAAGAGCAACTTAACTAATTCTTGAAATATGGGTAAATTTCTTCTATTGAGTTACATAGAAGCTGAAGATCAGAAGGCCTTGATAGGCTATGGTTACCATCTTTAATTAATTTTATTACTACATTATTGGATTTGATTTTCTCTGCTCCGCGTGTTGAAATTGTATAAGGTACATCAATATCCTGCATTCCATGAATCAAATGCATTGGGCAAGTAATATCTATATTATTGCGATTGAGTAGTAAATGTTGCCTTGCATCTTCAATTAAGTTAAGGCTAATTGGGTATTTTCGAGAACAATCAGGATTCGCTCCGCCAATTTCACAAGTGCCATCTTTTTTTAGTTTGGCTTTTTGCTCAAGGCCGATACCATTCCATATCAGTTCTTCAGTAAAATCAAAAGCTGCTGATATGGTAATTATACCAGCAACTCTTTGTGGCAATACTATTCCAGCTAAAATAGAGATCCACGCTCCAAGGCTAGAGCCAATCAAAATGACTTGTCCGGTGGTAAGTTGCTCAATTACAAGTAACAATCCTTCAAGCCAGCTGCTGATAGTTTGGTCAATAAATTTTCCAGATGATGCTCCATGCCCATAATTATCGTATCTAATAAAATTATAATCTTTTTTCTTGCAATAGCTTTCAACAAACAAAGCTTTGTCTCCGTTCATGCTGGACATAAGCCCGTGATGAAATATTAAACAAGGGGCTTCCCTTTTGGCGACAAAATGGTTATGATAAGCGATTGTCTTCTCGTTGTTGGAATGTAAAATATTCATCGACACACATGATCATATTACTTATATGGGTATAGAAAAAAAATATCATAAAAAAACTATTTTGCAAGTTGTGCCTGCTTTAATTTCTGGTGGAGTGGAACGTGGGACTCTTGAAATTGCAAAAAAAATTGTTGAATCGGGTAATATTTCAATTGTGATTTCTGCTGGGGGGCCACTTGTTGAAGCTCTAGAACAAGATGGTTCTATTCATATCAAAATGAATGTGGCAAGTAAAAATCCAATTACGATTTGGAATAATGCTGGAAAAATTGCTAACATTATTCGCAATTATAATGTGGACATTGTCCATGCTAGATCACGAGCACCTGCTTGGAGCTGTTATTTTGCAGCAAAAGCTACGGGCATAAAGCTAATAACAACTTTCCACGGCATTTATAACTTCAAAAATAGCATAAAAAAATACTACAACAGCGTTATGACGCAGGGCGTCAAGGTAATCGCTGTATCAAATTTCGTTAAAAACCATATTATTGAAAATTATAAGATAGATAAAAATAAAATTCAGGTTATTTATCGAGGAGTAAATCATGAAGAGTTTACAAAGGAAAAAGTTTCTGATGAACTATTAAAAAAATTTAGAGAAAAATACAATGTGCCAGCAGGCGCTCGAGTATTATTACTTCCTTCTCGAATGACAAGATGGAAGGGGCACCTTATTTTAATAGAAGCACTAGAAAAGATAAAACATTTAAATTTTTATTGTATTATAGCTGGAGACTTAGCAAAACACCCTGGATTTGTAAGTGAAATTCAGGAAAAAATTCAAGAGTATAAAATTCAAAATCGTGCTCAACTATTTGGTAATGAACCAAATATGATGGGTTTGTATGGTATTGCAGATATAGTACTCTCAACCTCTATTGAGCCCGAAGCTTTTGGTAGAACAATAATTGAAGCTCAGTCTATGGAAAAGCTAGTTATAGCAACCAATATTGGTGGTGCTTGTGAAACTATCCAAGATGGCGTAACTGGGTTTCACGTTAAAGCTGGAGATATAGATGACTTGGCCAAAAAAATTGAGTATTGCTTAGGAATAATTGGTTCAGCGGAAGAAAAGAAAATTACTTCTAACGCACGCAAAGCTGTTGCTACTAATTTTTCACTTGACCTGATGCTTAAAAGCACACTTTCTATATATAATGAGATAGATTGAATTCCACATAATTTTTGTTCATAATCCTTCTGCAGCGTTGTATACAATAGTTTTGCCTGGGGCCTTGGATCTTCCAGAAAGTCATACTGAACTCAGATAGGAGCCATGCCTGTACGCCTAGCATCTCTTTTAAGACTCTGTCAGGCTGAACTTAATTCGCATGATCGCATCCCGGTCATCCCGGATCCTGGTGCTTCTTCTGTTTAAGAAACTATAATAAATCTACTATCTCTCATACATAGTTCAGGTTACCTTACCAAATTTATATTATTTGACATAATGTAAATTATTGTGGTAAAAGTTCAGTCTTCGTGCCTCTGTGGTGGAATGGTAGACACGACAGATTCAAAATCTGTTGCTCTTTGGGTGTGCCGGTTCGAGTCCGGCCAGAGGTACCACACATGACTAACTCCAATTTAAATGATCAATTCTTAGCTATTTTACAATGTTGAATGGGTTGAATGCCCTGAAATTCACTAGCCTTAGTTGAAATTGAACTTAACTAGTCTCTCCGTCAAAACTCTAAATTTTTGATATAATTTCAAGAATTTCAAAAATAAATCACCGCACATTCATTTTTT
>NZ_JARJFB010000001.1:0-40357 GCF_034554655.1 Candidatus Megaera venefica | reverse complement strand
AAAAAATGAATGTGCGGTGATTTATTTTTGAAATTCTTGAAATTATATCAAAAATTTAGAGTTTTGACGGAGAGACTTTCTAATAGTAGAGTAGGTAGAGCTCTTTCTCATGCCTGGAATTTTTACCGCAATTAAATGGTAATATTTTCTATAATCTAATAGCAGTTGCGATAACTACTAATTAAGAAAGTATAATTGATTATGGTTAGAAAAAGATATAGTTTCTTTTTCTAACCTAAGTAAGATATTCAATAACTTCCGTCGCCTGTCCATTCTGCGCCTAAAACGTTAACTATCTCAGGGCTATCTCCAACTGGTGGTTGTGCTAATGATAAATATTCCATATATTTATCGTGATCACCAAGAGTTTTATACGTATTAGATAATTTTAAAGTCACCTCTAGATCTTTTGGAGTTATAGCAAAGACTTTAAGGAAATAGTCTAATGCCTTTAGAGAGTTATCTTGCATAATATACAAATCACCTATACGGGTATAAATTTTCTCTTTAGATACAAATTCCTCTACGAGATCAATTTCAATTATTTTTTCTAAGGCTTCCACAGTGTTTGATGTTGCAAAGTGCTCAATTGATTTGGTACGGTACTCAAGTGTTTTGTGGGTATCATATTTGGATAGCTTGAGATAAGTTTCTGCTATCTTATGGTGTGCAGAAGATAAATTAACCGTATCATCTGGTGAAATAGCTCCAATTTTACCTTTTTGTATTATAAGGATTTGTTCTAAGTTCTTATACTGAGTAGACTGTAATCTTTGATGCATGCCTGGTGTATCTGTTGCCTGGCTTTCTATAAAATATACAATATTTATTAATAAATCAATAATACGATCAGATATAGGGGCGTCTATACTCATCAGCTCTACACATTTTGTATAATGAGATAAAGCTAAACGCGCGTCTGATTGAGAGAGGGCAGCATTTCCTGCCTCATTGTAAGCATAAATAAGATAAAGAGTGTTTTTAGGGTTATTTGCTAATTCTGATGCTTTTTTAAACTGTTCAATAGCACTCTCATAATTTTTTGAGTTAAGATAAGTTACTCCCCAGCCATTATAAGCTTTAGCAAGGTTTACAATAAATGGTTTTGTATCTGGACGTACTTTCAATCCTTCGTTAAGTTCTACAATTGCTTGTTGGAAATCGTGTGAATTATAACAAATTGTAGCCTTTTCGTAATAACCTTTCGCAAGGTTGTCGATAATATCGGGGTCGTTATCTAGTTTCAATGCCGCTTTAAATTGCTCAATAGCACGGTCATACTCCTTTAACACAAGATGGCCTTTTCCTGATTCATTATGAGCTGTAGCAAGAAGCTTACTAGTAGAAAGTTTAGGTAGGTTTTGAACAGTTTTTATTTTCAATGCTTTCTCTAATTGCTCAATAGCGTGGTCATAGTCCTTTGAGGCGAGATAATTTTTCCCTAATTCATCATGAGCTGTAGCAAGAAGCTTACTAGTGGAAACTGTAGGTAATTTTTGGGCAGTTTTTATTTTCAATGATTCTTCTAGTTGCTCAATAGCTCGGTCATAATCCTTTGATGCGAGGTGGGCTTCTCCCAATTTATAGTGGGCTTTAGCAAGAAGCTTACTAGGAGAAAGTTTAGGTAGTTTTTGAACAGTTTTTATTTTCAATGATTCTTTTAATTGCTCAATAGCTCGGTCATAATCCTTTGATGCGAGGTGGGCTTCTCCCAATTTATAGTGGGCTTTAGCAAGGCCTTTATACTTCTTCATACCAGTATCTAAGGATGCTACTTTAAATTGTTCAATAGCTCGGTCATAATCTTTTGATACGAGGTAAGCTTCACCAAATTTAGTATGAGCTTTAGCAAGTTTTCTATTTAAAAATCCAGTTTCTGGCGCTAACGTTGATGCTTTTTCTAATTGTTCAATAGCTTGGTCATAGTTCTTTGATGCAAGGTGGGCTTCACCAAATTTGGTATGAGCTTTAGCAAGGTTCTTAATTAAAGGCACATTACCTAGACTTAGTAGTAATGCTTCCTCATAATGTTTTATTGCCTTAGTATAATTCTTTGATAATAGTGCTTCGTTACCTAATTTTGTATTATATTCTACAAAATATTCTGGTTCAAAATTATCACTAGGAGAACTGCTATCAGTGGGTGATTCTGATGACTTTAGTTTTTTCATACTACCTGAATGGCCTGAGGTTTGTCTTTTCATAAATATTTATTTATTTTTTTAATTTATTAATATTATACACTAACATTAGCGTTATATATTATAATATATAATACATAAAAATCAATAAATATTAATATTTTAATAATAACGAATTTTTATATTTAATAAAGGGTGGAATTTAAAATGGTAAGTGTAATATGTTTTGGTAGGTAATTTATGTTTAAATAAAAATAATGTAATTCTTATCTTATATAGATTATTTCTTTTTCTTGATTTTTGTGCTCGCGGCAATTCGATCCATAACGGCTAACAAAACTCCGGAAAATACAAAAGCAATGTGAATAATAACCATCCATTTAATTTCGTTTTCTGATGTTTTATGCACATCCATGAAAACTTTTAGCAAATGAATTCCTGAAATGGCAACGATTGAGGCAATGAGTTTTAGCTTCAATGCTGAAAAATCAACAGATCCATGCCATTCTGGTTGATCTTTGTGATCATCAAAGTCGATTTTTGAAACAAAATTCTCGTAACCTGAAAAAATGACTATTAGTAGTAAGTTGCCGGCAAGAGATAGGTCTATTAATGAAAGAATGCCGAGTACTGCTTCATTTTGTGTAATAATGGGAATACTGGTAATGAAGTGCCATAATTCCTGTATAAAGCTACATAATAGTACAATTAATGCGCCAATAAGGCCTATATAAAAGGGGGCCATCAGCCAACGGCTGGCAAATAGACCTTTTTCTATAATTTTTTCTATTTGTTTAGACATATACTTCAACTCAAATGACTATAGTTAAAAACTATAGTCGAGTATCATCTAAAGAGCAATAGAGCTTTATTTACTACGTTTTGGGAAAAGGTCTTTAAATTGCAAAGGTCTAGTTGTGTCGTCAACTTTCTTATAATTATGGCGCTTAGTATTAAGCTTATATATAGCCATAGGGACCACAAAACTAAGGACTCCAATAACAAATGCGATTTTATAAGTGTAGTGATCATTTAACAACAAGAACACTAAGCACGCTAGCATTAGGAGGATTGCAGCAATCCCAGTATAAGGAGAATATGGCGTTTTAAAATTTAAATCATCAGTCGTATAACCAGCTTTATATAAGCGTTTGCGGAAATTAATTTGTGCCCAACAAATTGATATCCATGCCATTAAACCGGTAAAACCAGAAACGAGTAAAAGAGAAATATAAATTACTGATTGCCCAAAAAAGTAACCAAAGGCGAGTACTGACCAAATTGCTATTAGTGTAACAACTACAGCATTTTGAGGCACAGCATTACCATTAAGTAAAGCAAGCTTGCGAGGAGCCATACCTCCGCGAGCTAGAGCATTTAGAGCTCGTACAATGCCATATAGCCCTGAATTAGAACAAGAAAGAGCCGCTGTAAGTGTTACAAAGCTTGTAACCACGCCAGCCCAATGCAATCCATAATAATTTAATGCGTCGGCAAATACTGGGTTATCTAAATTAGCCTTGCTCCATGGGAAGATGAGTACTAGGCAAAATACAGGAATGATATAAATAAAGAGGATTCTCAAAGTAACATTTCTGATAGCATGAGGTATCATTTTTGCAGGATTAACTGATTCGCCAGCTGCAAGGCCGATAATCTCAGAGCCTTGGTAGTTTACTAGCAATAAAATCATTGCGGTTAATAGGGCTGGAATACCGTTTGGAAATAGACCACCTTGGCCAAAAATAAATTTCCCACCAATAAATTCAGACGGTTGATCTCCATGTATAAAACCAAAGAAAATCAATAGTGCTATTATCACAAATGCTATAAGAGCAAGTATTTTGACTAGTGATAGCCAGAATTCAATTTCACCAAACATTCCGACTTTAGTTATATTTACATATGTGATGAGAAGTCCAAAAAGCACAGCCCAAGCATGACCATTGATGCCAGTAAAGTACTCCATTATAATACCTCCAGCAATACATTCTGCTGGAATATAGGCTATCCAACTGATCCAGTATGACCACCCAACTCCGCAAGCTACAGAAGGGGAAATGAAATCAGATGTGTAAGTAACGAATGACCCAGATATAGGGATAGCGACTGCTAGCTCTCCCATACATAACATAGTAAGAAAAACTATTAATCCGCCAAAAATATAGGCAATACAAACGGATGGACCGACTTGGTTAATTATTTCTCCAGTTCCGAGGAAATATCCTGAACCGATGATGCCTCCTAATGTAATCAATTGAACATGGCGGTCCTTTAGCCCGCGCTTATACCCACCATCCTTAACCGGTTTAGTACTTTTGTGTTTATGCTCAATCATTAACTATTTTGTCTCATAAAAAATAAACAGTGGAGTAACTATATAATCCTTTATAATAATTAATTCAAGCATTATTTTTTGAATTTAGCACGAATATTATCTACTTTAAAACTCCATCGCCAAACATGGCCAGATGAGAGAAAACTTTTCCTATTACAAGGGATTTATTATCACTTTTTTGTTTAATAGTAAATTTAGAGAGAAATTTAGTATAAGGTGCAATGAATCAGGTCTCTATTAATGAGAAAGAGGCAAGTAACAAAGCACCAGTACTAATCAAATTTATAATATCAACATCATCGCCGTAATGCCGTAGAAGATAAATATTTTTAACTTATGAAAACTGCTTGTACAGATTGACATTATAGTTAGTGCAATTAATCCTGGATATGAAATATCAAGCAATGGGCCCAAAATAGAGGCAATACCATCGAAATCAAGTAAAGATATGGCAAAGGATGCTATGGTTGATATAAACAGTACCAGAGGAAAACGCTTATCCCCAATAAAACTAAATGAACACAGATATTTGGCATATATGCTATTAAGCGCAACAGCTGTAGTTAAACATGAGAAAATTATAATAATTGCAATTACCAGGGCCCCATTATGTCCCAAAAGATGATTTGCTATTGCCGGTAACACTAATTCACCTGGGAGATCGTGTGCCAAGTTTTTGTAATGAGAGCCTAGATATACAAAACCCAAATATATTATACTCAGTAAAATGGCGCCAAAAATACTTGGGCCGAGCGCAGCTTTAATTATAGATTTATTATCTTTTTCTGGGAACAAAGCCTCAATTTGTTTAAAGATCAAGCTTGCGAAGAAAAATGACGCGAATAAGTCCATTGTAGCATATCCACGAAAAAACCCATCAATGAAGTTATTAGTAAACACCTCATTACTTGCTGTAATTGAGTCCCCTTTGTAAAAGCCAATAATAATTAATCCTAATAGAAAAAATAATAGTATTGGGGTCAGGACTTTACCCAATATGGCAAACATTATTTTATCGTTTAGGCAGACGATGTAGCACAAAACACAAAAAATAATACTAAAAGCCAAGAGAGGAATATCGTTATACAAGAACTCTAAACCACCGTGAGCAACAGTGATGCATCTTGGTATCACGCCAAATGCCCCCAGAAGAGAGAGAGTAAAAAGTGGAATAGCGTATTTAGCTATTACGCCGCCTTGTGCAAAGAATTTATTATAATCTCCTTGATAAAGCTTAATTACAAAAAGTCCTAAAAAGGGTAATATGATCCCCGTTAGAAAAAAACCACAAAAACCTGCAAGCCAATTGTCAGAATTATTAACCCCAACCATAATAGGAAAAACTAGATTTCCGGAACCAAAGAACATTGAAAAAATTGAAAACCCGTATAAAAAAATATGTCGATTCATGGCAAATACTCCCGTAAAAATAACCTCTTTCTCTTGAACAAAGAGAGGCATTAAAAAATAAATATGTGAAGTGAAAAGTAGGGATATTTGTGGCTAGCCAGCCACAACGACAGAATGGACAACAAATTGTTGTTTCGAGATAAAAGATTTAAAATTTTCTAACATCATCATCAGATAATCTAAAAACAACAAAAGGGAGAAACAAAACCAGTTTCTCCCATAATACTATTAATTTGAGTAATACTCAACAATTTTCCCGAAGTTTGGTTCAAATGGGTAAGGAATGTCCGATATCATAGGAACCCTCAAAATTTCACCAGACATTTTGCCTGGATCCACTGAAAGATATTCTGGTACACTTCTTTCTTGTTTTTGTGCAGTTTCAACAAACGTTGGTATTTGCTTAGAGCGATCTTTTAGTTCAATCTTATCACCAACGTTAAGTCTTTGGCTTGGTATATTAACTTTCTTACCATTAAGTCTTATGTGGTTATGAGATACTAACTGTCTTGCTGCAAATATAGTAGGTGCTAAATTCATTCTGTATACGATCATGTCTAGCCTTTGCTCAAGTAGGCCAGCAAAATTTTCTGCCGTATTGCCCTTCATCTTTGCTGCGAGTTTGAAAGTATTGCTGAATTGCTTTTCTGTTACTCTACCATAGTGTGATTTTAGAATTTGCTTAGCCTGCAAATGCAAACCATAATCAGAAGTTTTAACTCTCCCAGTCGGTCCATGTTGTCCTGGGCGATAATTCTTAGTATGGAAAGGATCTTTACCATCTCCCCAGATGCTTGTGCCTAACCGTCTACTAACTTTGTATTTTGCTTTAATAATCTTTGTCACTTAACTACACCTTATTACAAGTTTAAGATTGTTCGAGTGGGCAGTATATAAACAGTTTGATCAAAAGTCAAACTCATTTTTTATACTATAATTTCCTCTTCGAAGCTAGGTAGTCGACCTATGTAAATCTTGCTTGATTCACTTATGCCTGAAGCTCTATAAGTTTACTTAATACATATTTAAGCTAATTTACTATATTTGTGACAAACGCTCAGCATAAACTTATCAACATAATTTTTATGCTGATGCCTTTTGGTGTTCCAATTTCTTAAAATAGCCTCTTTAGTTGTATCAGGATTATCTTCTATATATTTTTGGACAAAGTTAATATAAGCCCATTCCGCCTTTGGCACTACTGGAGCTTGTTTTCTTGCTATATATTCACTTTGCCATATTTGCGCAAATTCCTGGAAAGTAGGGGGGTCGCCTGCCATCCACCTATTCTCCAACCAGTCAATCCCGAAGGCTGTAAAATGAAAATGTGAACCTATCAGTTCCTTAAAAAACATCCGAGTTTTTAAATCGTTTTTATAAGCCCCCTTTAGTATTAAAGAGTTAAGAGAAAGTTCCTGAGCTGTATTTCTTTTAACACAAGAAATTGAAGGATAACTTGGTAAAATAAGTTTTTCACCTGTTTCAACAAATTTTATAATTCTAAAAATGAGGTTAATTTTTTTGCCTTTTGTAGAAAGAGATAGTTTTGTACATAAACCTCTGAGTTCGTGAACATGCAAATAGTGCAGACTTTCTTTTAAGCTAGAGATACTAAGATGATTATGGATCATACAATAGCTCAAGTTACTATTTTTTTATGTTTAGTCGTTTTTGAACTTCTTGATATGCAGCAATTACCTTTTCTGGGTTATCTTGAGCCACTTCATAGCATAGCTTTTCATTAGACTCCATGTCCCATAATTTACAAGTATCAGGCGAAATTTCATCAACTAACATTGACATAAAATCATCGCCATTGAAAACTCTGCCAAATTCAAGCTTTATATCTACCATGCGAATTTGAGCAGTGGCAAAAAGCCCTGCTAGAAAATCATGTATACGTATAGCTTTATTTTTCATTTCTTTGAGCTCGTATTTACTCATCCATCCGAAGCTAATAATTTGAAACTCATTGATGATTGGATAATTCAACTCTTTATTTTTGATTCTAAAGTCAATTATGGGAGAGTCGAAAACAAAACCATCTTCCATACCGAAGTCTGTAACGTACCTGCCGCAGGCCAAGCTGCATAAATGTACTTGAATGGGGTATACATCTACAAATTGAACTAATTGTTGGCGCATATTAGTTTTTTCAATCAAGTGATTATCAATGCCAATCATGTCAAGTTTTTGCATGATATATGCAGAAATGCTATTGTTTATGACTCCCTTTCCAGAAACCTCAATTACTTCATCCTTGGATATTTTTAAAGTATCGTCGAAAGACATTATGAGAGCATAGTCTTCATCTGATTGGTAAAGAGTTTTTGTGGATCCTTTATAGATTTTTTCTTTCATCGTTATAGCCAATTTGTCTTAGAAGTATCTCTATAAATTTAACCAGTTTTAACTTGTGCTTAGATGATAGTACTCTACACAAGTTTATGCCACAAAGTAATTAACATTAATATTTCATAAGTTAACTTACTATAGATTAAAAAATAGAATGAAATATGTATTTAATAGCTACCCAACTTGCTAGAACTGCGCCAATGGCTACAAGTAACCCAATTACTGTTATAAAAAACCCCACAATAATGACTAGTCCATCTCTATTTAAAAGACCTAGAGCCATCACTGCAATGCCCAGGGCTGGAATAGCGTTAGTCAGCGGAATTGGTAGAGCAACAGAAAATGCAGCAAGCAAACTTATGAAACCGATAAATTGTTCGCAATAAACTGATTTGGCAAATGAAAACCTAGGTTTAACATATTTTTCAACCGATACAAGTCTAGGAACAACTTTATCGCTAATAGCTCTCAGAGTAGAATTTTTAAGCTCATAATCATTAATTTTTTGAGGTAAGCTAACTTTTTTATTACCAAGGAGCATTTGGATAGATAATATCATCAAAGGTATTCCCATAACAGTCGTGAATCCAGGTGGATAGGGTAGTGGAATTGCGACTGGCAAAGAAAAAAATATCATTGCAAGCAAAATACCATTCTCATGAAAATCTTCCATTAATTCAGAAATCTTAGTTTTGCCGCCTTTTTGTTTTTGGCCAACTTTTTCTAATATTTCCGAAACAAAGGCGGTATCTAGTAGTTTAGGTTTTCTGTTTTTAAACATACACTATCTATAATTAATTCACCTAAGTTGGAATAAGAAATGGTATTATAGTATATTATTATCGGCTCTAAAGATACAGTTATTTTGATAAACTACGAGCTATAAAATTAGTGCTTAGATCAGAGCTTGGGGATCCTATAATTGATAAAGTTGGTTGAGATGAGAATATTTTCTCAGCACTTTTTACAAGATCGTTATTTTGGGTAGAGTTTATAATTTTCATTACTTCTTTGACAGTAAAATATTTTCCAAAGATTGAAAAATTCTTGCCAATTTCTTCTGATTTATATTCAGGCCTTTCTTCAGCCATATAAATATTTGACTCTATTTGAGACTTAGCCCTTATCAACTCTTCTTCTGAAATACTTATTCTTATTTTATCAATCTCATTGTTTATATTGTCTAGTACACTCTCAACATTGCTATGATCTGTTGCTGCATGAATGCTAAAAATTCCGCTATCACTATAAGAATTCAACCAACTGCCAATACTGTAAGCTAAACCAAGTTCTTCTCTTATCTTCTGGAATAATCTTGAAGATAGACCTCCACCAAAAATTATTGACAAGATTTGTGCATGATAGAAGGTCTCAATGTTGCTATAAGATACACCTTCAAAACCAAGTGCAATAGTAGTTTGCTCTAAATCTTTTTCTATAATTTCTATTCCTCCTTTATATTGAGCTGTCATACATGATCGCTTCTCAGACTCAGAAAAAGATGAAAATAATTGCTCAACTAGATGAACGGCAGCATCATGATTAATTTTTCCTGCAATTGAGATAACAATATTGTTGGCAGTATAATGCTTACTCATGTAGCTGGTAAATGCAGGTTTATCAAACTTAGCAATATTCTCTACGGTGCCAAGGATTGATCTTCCGAGTGGCTGATTTGGATATGCCAGTTTATAAAATTTCTCATATACCAAATCATCTGGGTTATCCTTAACTTCAGCTATTTCTTGTGAAATTACGTTGAATTCTTTAGTGATCTCATCAGAACTAAACACTGAGTTCTGTAAAATGTCAGCTAAAATAGTCATAGCTTGTTTTGTATGTTGGCTCAGTACTTTTGTATAGTAAACTGTATTTTCTCGGCTAGTATAAGCGTTAAAATGCCCACCAATTGTATCAAATTCTATGGCTATTTCTGTGGCTGTTCGATTACTTGTACCTTTGAAAGCCATATGCTCAAGAAAATGAGAGATTCCAGATTCCTGTTCGGATTCGTATCTGCTTCCTACTTTGACTAGGACGTTGATTGTTACAGAGTTTACATGCTCCATAGAGTAAGTAACAACGTTTATTCCATTTGATGTTTTGCTTTGAAGAAAACTCATTATTTAACAATCTCCTTTAGTATATTTGAAAGTTTTTTTGACACTATTTTTATATCATATTTTTCTTTAAGCTGGGAATATGCCATGCTTGATAGTTTATGTGCCATTCTAGGATCAATGATTAGCTTTTCTAATTTATTGTATAAACTTTGGCTTGATTCAATATCGGCTAGTAACCCATTTTTTCCTTCCGTTATGAGCTCTGCTGGTCCTCCGGAAAATGTGGCAACGATTGGTTTGGAATGTTCCATTGCTTCTAGAAGAATGATACCAAATGGTTCGTTGATCGAAGGAAGACAAAAAATATCAATTTGTTTAAAAAATTCGTCTTTGTCAGTTACCCAACCATGGAAAACAACTAGTTTTTCTAAAGCGAGTTCTTTAACTTTTTTCTCGAGAATAGCTCTGTCTTCTCCATCTCCACCGATTAAAAGAACTATATTGTGACCAGCTTTTTTTAACATAGAAAATGCTTCGATCAAATAGACAAAACCTTTTTTGCTGACAAATCTGCCCAAAGCTCCAATTACAATAGGAGAACTATAATTGATAGGATTATAACTATGCTTGATTCTTATCATATTTGGCAAACTAAGTAGCTTTTTCTCTTCTATTTCATGTTTAAGTAAGTGTTCTTTAAGTTCGTTAGTTAAGGATATAACGTAATCACATTTTTTTAAATATTTATAACTATAATTATGAGATACTCCAATAATTATAGAATTTCTTTGCTTAAATGCTTTAGCGAAATTAATAGCTCTGTTGCCATGACAAATAATGACTTTTGGCTTGTAGAATACAATAAGAATTCTGAGGAGTATTTTTGAAAAAATACACCAATGTCCTATATTTGGCAAACTATGATTACTTTGTAGTAGCTGGTTAATTTTTGCGCTCATGCTTGAGATATTAATCACTTCATGATTATGCATCTTAAGCGCTTCAGAGTAATCAAGGTAGGCCTGTTGAATGCCTCCAAGATCTCTTGACATCATGATATTGAATACACGCATTTTTATAGTATAGCTCCGTACTTAATGTAGATGCTAATTGATTTAATCATTACAAGGTTTAACGACTTTAAGCATTTCAGCTATTGTAACAGTTTGCTCAACCCCAGTATCCAAATCCTTAAGCTTATAACTATTAGTATTTAATTCCTGAGTGCCAATAAATATAACATATTTTGCCTTGGCCGAAACTGCAGCCTGGAGGCGTTTACCTATTTTCCCATCAAATTCGATAATCGCTGAAATATTTATTTTGCGTAATTGGTTAATCAACAAAATTGAATAATCCAAGCATTCATTACCAATAGGAATAATATAAGTTGGTCGCTCCTGTTCTAGAGAAATTTTACATATCATGGCCAAGCGTTCTATTCCTGCTGCAAAACCAATGGCTGGAATTTCGTCCTCTCCCATAAGCTGCGCTAGACCATCATACCTTCCGCCGGCAAGAACTGTGCTTTGTGCTCCAAGCTTTGCAGTTGTGAATTCAAACGTTGTATGTGAGTAATAGTCAAGTCCCCTTACCAACTTCGGATTTATTACATAATTTACACCTAAATTATCCAAATGGTGCCGAACTTGCTTAAAATACTCTTTCGCTTCGTTGGAGTAAAAATCAGAAATTACGGGCGCGTCTTTTGAAATAAGCCTGTCATTCTCATCCTTTGAATCTAATATTCGGAGAGGATTTTGTTCCAGACGTTGTTTGCTGTCAGTTGATAGATCACTTAAATAATTTTTAAAATAAGCAACTAGAGCTGTTTGATAGGATTTTCTTGTTTCAGAACATCCGAGCGAGTTTAGCTCTAATGTTATATCTTCTAATATGCCAAGGTTGCTTAAGAAATGAGTAGCAAAAGCTATTGTTTCTGCATCAGAGTAAGAGCCTAAAGCTCCTATATATTCAAAATTTACTTGGTGAAATTGACGTTGTCTTCCTTCTTGCGGGCGGTCATAACGAAATAATGGACCGCTAGAGAATAATTTTAATGGTAGTTTGTGTTTTAATCCGTTCGAAATAACGGCTCGCATTATGCTTGCAGTAAATTCTGGACGCAGGGCTACTAATCTTCCCTTTTTATCGGCAAAACAATACATCTCTTTGCTAACCACATCAGATGTGTCTCCTAATGTTCGATCAAACACACTGGCAGATTCTAATATTGGAGTACCAAATCCATCATAACCGTATAATTTTCCAGTTTGTAGAGCGATATTTTCTATGTGCTTAGCAATGCGCCACTCGTGTGGAAGAAGATCTTTCATGCCTCGTAAGGGCGCTAAATCACTTGACATGAAGCAATCTCATTATCAATTTTGTTTTTCATTAGGCATTTCTTTCATAAACTTAACAACACGTTCATCTGTTAGTAAGTCTAAAATTCCTTTACCATTGATCTTGAATTCAAAATTTTCTAGATTAAAGCTTATATTTGATTCGAAATTATCCTCTTCCTTTAAGCTATCTTTTTTATCAAAAGCTGATAAAAATCCTATTCCATTGTTTTTAATATTTTCTACTATAAGGTTAACGTTGTTTGTATCTATATTTTCTCTTTGTAATAATAACTTTATGCCTCCGTCATATAGATCGGAGATCCCAGAGATCAAGAGTTTTGGTGTAACTAGCGTTAAATTACCATCGTATTTTTGTTCTTTTAGTGAACCATTTGAATTGATATTAAGATTATCTATTATAAACTCTAAAGAATGATTTGCATTCCGAGATGTCACATCATAGTTGATGTTGAACAACAAATTTATTTTTTTAGTATCTAGATATTGGTCTAATAAACCCTTTATATCTTGTTGGGAAAAAGCTTGATTAGTTTGATTAGTAATTGAGTTTGCCAGCTCAACAAGTAACCCAGCAATATCTTTCTTTTGCTCGTCATTATAATTTTTTGTTAAAAGCATATCCAAATCTGACGTTACAGTATTTCCATCGCCTGCTAGCTTATAGCTGAATGAATCAAGGGTATAAGAATTGCCGTAAGACTCTTTGATAGAAAGAAGATAGCTATCTGAGGTGAAACTAAAATTCTTGTATATTTCTATAGGCTCCAATTCCCCATTTAAAGCTGCAACAATATTTTCAACATGCTTTTTGTCCAGTTTAACAGAAGACTCAGAATTATAATCAATCGGACCTAATTTATTAAGAATTTTGCCATAATACTCTTCAATTTTTTCAAATCTCTTATCAAAATTATTTTGTTCCTGAGCTAAATTTGGCACCAACTCTTCAAACATATATTTGAAATATTTTGACTCTGGATTTGATTCAATGCCATCTATGTCAAGTTTAAGGGTTGCATTATAAAAACCATTTTGATCTAGTTTGCTGACTAAGCTTATATTTGATTTTTTTAAATGAGAAATCTGGGAATTATCACTTGCAAAATATGCATTAGCTTCACCAGAAGTTATAAGGATATTAATGTCATCAAATTTGTTGTTAAGTAACGATCTGTTGAATTCAATTTTCTTGTCCTGAGCTGAAAAATATATTTCTGTTTTGCCGCTCCCGCTTTTGAATTTGTCGCTTATAAACTGGGCAATTATTTTATCATTGAACGGGTTATAGCAGGCAACCACTTGATCACTAAACATTTTGAGTGACTTAGATTTAGGGAAAATAGTAACATCTTTAAGAGTAATCTTAAATTTGAATTTTTCAATAACGGCGGAATCTGTATCAGCATTTACTATATATTCACTACCCTTAATTCTTGGCAAGATTTCGTCTTTGGCAATTTGTTCAAATTTAGTTGCCATATAGACCCAGGCAATTATGGAAACAGATAACAACAAACCTAGAGCGACAGTGATTTTTCTCATATCAAACAACCTATTTTAATCAAAACTTATATTTATTTCTAGAGCTTGCAAACATCATGAGTGCAAGTAGCAAAATAGTTTTTTAGATAATTTTCAAAATCTATATCAGAGAATATAAAGTCAAAAACTACGTACATCAAGTATATTCTTTTATCGTACTTGGAGTGCAAACGTCAAATCAAATAACCTTTTCTATAGGTTTTTTAGTTTTTAAAAATGAAGTTTTAATTACATAAACTATAAACACAACAATAAACCAATAGATTAGCAGTTCTCCAGTAAACATCAATTCTCCTTCTTTCGAAATAATCTGCTTAAATAGCAAATACACGCAAGCAAGAAGACCTACTGGAGCAATAACAAATAAAGCCGGGCACTTAAATGAGCGTACGACATCTGGCATTTTTATTCTAAAAAGCATTACAACCATCATGATAACTATATAATCGATTAATGCACCCATGCTGGACATTTTTGCAATAACTTCAAGTGGAACTAGACCAGCGAGTATTGCGATAAGTCCAGAAAAAATCAATACAGAAATATAGGGACTATCATATTTTGGATGTATTTTTGCAAAGTGTTTAGATACCAAACCGTCTCTTGCCATTACATAAAAAATACGAGATTGAGCATATATATTCATCATTATTACAGTAGTCATACCGCAAATTGCTCCGGTGGCTACAATAGCTGAGCCAATTTTGCTGTTATTTACGGCCAACGCATGTGCCAATGGTTGGCTATTATCCAAGAGTTCAAAAGACACTATGCCGGTAGCAAGGCCGCCCACAATAATGTATAAAACAGTAGAGAGAACAAGAGAGCCTATAATACCTATTGTCAAATCTCTCTTAGGGTTTTTGCACTCTTCTGCAGCTGTGGCCAAGGCGCCAAAGCCAGTAAAAGCAAAAAATAGAATTGATGAGCCAAGTAGTACGTCATCAAACCCATAGGGCATAAAATTATCCCAATTTGTGATTTCAAAATGAGGGGCTGCTACGAATACAAAAACAGCAATTGCAGCCATTTTAATGAATACCAATATAGCATTTACACGCTTACTGTCCTTGGTTCCGCGATATAGCAAAAAAGCTACGAAAGCTACGATTAATATTGCCGGAAAATTAACTATCCCTCCGTTTAATGGCCCAGCGGTGTATGCTACGGGAATGTGCACTCCACCCGCCTCTAAAATACTGACAGCGTAACCAGACCATGCAGTAGCAACAGCGCTTGCAGCAACGCTTAGTTCTAGGACCATAGCACCGCCAACTAACCAAGCAAAAAGCTGTCCAAAAGCGACGTAAGAATAAGTGTAGACGCTACCAGATGTTGGTAAAAAACTTGCGAGTTCTGTATAGGCAAGGGCAACGAAGATACAAACAACGCCAGCAATCGCATAAGAGAGCATAACAGCAGGGCCGGAGTACTTAGCTGCCACAAATCCGGTAAGAGCAAAAATACCTGTACCGATGATACCACCTAGGCCAAGTAGCACAAGGTCGTAAGCTGTAAGGGTTTTGGCAAGGCCACTGGTGTTGCCGGCTTCCCTAACTGATTCAAAACTCTTTTTCGTTAGATAGCTCATTAGTTTTTGTACCTTAGTTAGTTAATTTCTCTCGTTATCCATCCGCCACCAAGCATCCTGGTGTCATGATAAAAAACGCATGCTTGTCCAGGTGTTATAGCTTTTTCTTCTTCAAGAACGCTTACTTCAATTTGCCCATTATTTACGATACTTAACCTTGCTTTTACTCCAAGGGTAGTCGACCGTATTTTAGCGATTACTTCAAGGTTTAATGGGGACAAATCGGTTGCCAACCAGTTCACATCCTTGAGTAAAAACTTTGTTTTAACAAGCGCAGATTCCGGACCAACATAGACTGTATTTGTTTCTGGGTCAATTTTTATTACATATATAGGTTCACCGAACGCGATACCAAGACCCTTTCTTTGACCAACGGTGTAAGCTATAATGCCTTTATGTTCGCCGAGGTCGTAGCCGTCGATATGTACAAACCTACCTGGTTTATTTGCTTCTGGGCGAAGTTTATTAATAACATCACGATAATTGCCATTTGTCACAAAACATATGTCTTGGCTATCTGGCTTATCTGCAATCTCTAATCCAAATTCCTTGGCAATTTTTCTGGTTTCCTGTTTGCTTTGTCCACCAAGAGGAAACATTAGGTAGTCAAGTTGTGCTTGAGTAGTCGAGAACAAAAAATAACTTTGATCTTTTTCTTCGCTAACGCCCTTATGAAGCTGGGCGATGCCATTATTAACAATTTTTTGAACATAATGACCTGTAGCTAGAGCATCAGCATTTAATTCCTTTGCAGCTTTCAAAAGGTCGTTGAATTTTACTGATTGGTTACACCTAACGCAAGGCAAAGGCGTTTCTCCGCGCATATAACTGTCAGCGAAATCGTCGATTACTTCTTGTTTAAATTTGCTTTCATAATCAAATACGTAGTGAGGGAATCCAAGTTTGTCGGCTACTACTTTAGCGTCATATATATCTTGGCCAGCGCAACAAGCTCCTTTTTTTTGCGTTACAATGCCGTAATCGTATAGTTGCAGGGTAATGCCTATTACCTTATGTCCGGCTTTATGCATCATAGCGGCGACTACTGAGCTGTCAACACCTCCTGACATTGCAACTACGATGGTTTTTCTATCTATAGACATGAGATTAATACAACACTTAATAAAGTTGCGCAATTATATTAAGTTTTGTCAATAAAAGCAAGTTATGTATATTTTATCATATATGTTATGAACTTATTCATGTTCGCAATTATGCCTTGATTAATATTCAATAATAATATAGAAGTTCCATATAAAAAATATTATTTAGAATATGAATTATAGCTTCGTAAATCTTGTTGCGGCAATTGCTTTGTCCGTTGCAATTATCTTTGGCTGGCAGCATTTTTTTGAAAGACCAAGGTTATCAAAGCTTGCAGAGCAAAACACAGCTTATAGTCAACAAATGGACAGCTTAAAAAAGCAAAGTGCAAATGTTGAAAAAGAGGTGTTCGTTGATCGTAAGCAGGCAATTATAGCTAATTCTCGTGTGCAGATAAAATCTGAATTGTTATCTGGTTCTATTTCTTTAAAAGGGCTTCGCTTTGATGATTTGACTCTATTAAAATACAGGCAAGAGATTGGTGAGAATAGTCCAGCTGTTGAGTTGTTTTCTCCTTCTAATTCAGAAAATTCATATTTTGCTGAGGTTGGTTGGTGGGGTAAAGATAAAGCAATAACTTATCCAGATTCCGCAACAAACTGGCATTCTGATAATGCAGAGCTTGTAGCTGGTGGTAGTGTTAATTTATACTGGATTAGTCCTGAAAAAGTTAAATTTAATGTATCGATATCATTGGATGAAAACTACCTGTTCAGTATAAAACAATCTGTTGAAAACCATTCCGCTAAACCAATTTCTATTCAATTTTATGGCTTAATTAATAAAACCCATGAAAACAAACCAGACAATATGGTCAATATTTTGCACCAAGGCATGATTGGGGCAATTAAGGGAGAGCTGCAGGAATATACTTATGATAAGATTAAAGATGAAAAAAAGCACGCCTTCAATGGAGAAGTGAATTGGCTTGGGATTACTGATAAGTATTGGCTTGCTGCGTTCGTACCGGATAAAGCCGAGCAATATATAGCCAATTATAATTTTGCCATAAAGCAGGGTAAAGATAAATACCAGTCTGATTTTATCACTAATGAAAAGTTGATTGAAGCTGGTGGTAGTTTCGAATTGACGCACCGTTTATTCGCTGGTCCTAAGAAGGTTGACCTGCTTGATAAATATGAAGAGCAGTACAATATTAAGCTATTTGATAGGGCGATTGATTTTGGTTGGTTCTATATACTTACAAAACCTATCTTCAACGCTATGAATTATTTCTATAGCTATGTCGGTAATTTTGGTATCAGTATCATGATTGTGACCATCTTGATTAAACTTGCGATGTTTACTTTGGCTAATAAGTCATACCGATCCATGAAGAAAATGAAAAAGCTTCAGCCAGAAATGGAGCGATTGAAGGAATTATATGCTGATGATAAAGCAAGATTAAATCAAGAAGTGATGTCTTTATACAAGAGAGAGAAGGTTAACCCAGTTTCTGGGTGTCTGCCCCTGTTGGTGCAAATACCGGTGTTTTTCTCTATATATAAGGTGCTATATGTTACGATTGAAATGAGACACGCGCCATTCTTTGGTTGGATCAAAGATCTCTCTGCTCCGGATCCGACTACTATTTTTAACTTATTTGGTCTTTTGCCGTTTACTCCTCCGTCCTTCCTGATGCTTGGTGTGTGGCCGTTATTTATGGCAATGACTATGTTCTTACAGCAAAAAATGAGTCCGCAGCCAACTGATCCAGTGCAAGCTCAGGTGATGAAATTTATGCCGCTGATGTTCTTATTTATGTTTAGTGGATTCCCGGCTGGCTTGTTGATATATTGGTCTTGGAATAATATATTATCTATTGTTCAACAGTTTTATATAAACAAACTGGATACGAATGGCAGCTGAACTTAGTATTAAGATTTTTCGTCAAGAGGCTAAATTTGTAGCTGGCGTTGCAAAGCCAGAACAACTTCCAAAACTGTTTCTTCCCCAATTTGCTTTTGTTGGTAAGTCGAATGTTGGTAAATCAAGTTTGATAAACACTATATGTAATAGGAAGGCTTTAGCTAGAGTGTCTCATACTCCGGGGCGTACGCAGCAAATCAATTTTTTCTCAATAGCTGACAAACTAATGCTAGCAGATTTTCCTGGGTATGGGTTTGCTAAAGTGTCTGCTAATCAAAGGATTTCTTGGGGTAAATTGATAGTTTATTATTTGCAAAACAGTGATCTTTTGCGGATGGTAAATTTGTTGATTGATGCTAGAAGAGGCATCAAAGAAAATGACATCGAGATTATGCATCTGCTAAAATCTTGCGATAAGGAGTTTCAAATTATTTTTACCAAAGCTGATAAAATTACGGCAATAGACGAATTCACTACCCAGATGCGTCAGCAATTAGCTGATTTAGGCTTCGTCTGTAATATAATAATTACCAGTAGCAAAAATGGAACTGGAGCAAAAGAGCTGCAAGGTAGCATGCTTCGAGAGCTTTAGGAATCTTCCCTTTCAATAACTAACTCTCCGATCAATGGTTGGTCTTTCGAGTCGTCTAGTGGATTATTGTTGTGTGAGCCTAAAAGCAATGAGCATTTTTTTGATTGTTCATAACTTAAGCCACTTCTGGGAGAGCAAATAAACAAATCATGGTAGCTCTCTGGTGCAGATTTGCTGATAATAGGGGTATAAGGTAGTTTTTGCGATATTGGTATAGGTTCGCTTCTTGGTATTATTAATGGGCGTGGTGCTTTTTTAGACATAAAATCTTCTCCCAGCTAATTACACTAACTTACATGATATTTTTACTTCAAACGAAAATCAATCTAAAAATTCCATTCCCAATTGATTTGATTACTTTATTTTTTAAAATTTTGAATACAAAATTACCGGCAAGTATTATGAGTATTGTTACAATAGTGCTGTATACGATGTCGGCTGGATAGTGCATTGCCAGAGTTATACGAGAGGTGGCAACAGCAAGAATAACAAGGCAACTTGTGCATTTTAAAAATTTGTTCATGTAGGGCCATAAGCAATAAGCGATCAGTATACTAAGGCCGGTATGCGCGCTTGGAAAAGATGATAAACAACGTTCTAAATCTGTATTAGCAATGGTAATAAAATCTGCTTTTGTTAGAGAGCAAAATGGACGACTTAAGTTGATTGAAAATTTTAAAGCGGCAAATGTCAAGCCAAACAGCGCGTAGCAAATACCTATCCTAGTTAGCTCAAAATAACCGGCCATAAAAAGACTTTGTTTGTCGACGGTAACGCGCCGCGTGCAAAAGTAAAAAAGCAAGCAAGCTATAAAGTAGAAAACGGCAAAATTTGCAATAAAAAATACATTAGAAATTATTTTTAGTATATTAGGTAGATAGCCGACGTTAGTTAGCTTGTTTATCGAAATAAACAAGGTCTTATTTAGACCCATCCAGTTGTATAAAAAATATGTCATATAGTTAATTGTCTTGGGTCCAGTTCGCGTGCTATCTGCGTATAAAACTATAGTAAAATCTTTGTTGATGCAATTATTATGGAAGGAAATTTGTACCCACTTTAGCAGGTGGAGTTTTTCTTGCATAAAAACCCTTGCCAATAATAAAAAAGTTGAGTATAGTTCTGAAAATTTTCGGTTGAATATAAAAGTCGAGTGGGGTACAATACGCCTCCTTGATAGTTTTTTGTAATTTTTAAAGAAGAAGTAAATTTAAATGCCAACAAATAGTCAATTGGTCAGATTTGGTAGACAATCAAAAGTCAGAAAAAGCAAGTCTCCTGCGCTTAAGTCAAATCCTTTTCTTAAAGGTGTCTGTGTTATAGTTAAAACTGTAACGCCAAAGAAACCTAACTCAGCTTTGCGTAAGATTGCAAGGGTGCGTTTGAGCAATGGAGAATATGTAAATGCTTATATTCCTGGTGAAGGTCACAATCTACAGGAACACTCGGCTGTATTAGTTAGAGGTGGTAGGGTTCCCGATCTTCCTGGTGTTAAGTACCATATAGTTCGTGGTGCGCTTGATACTCAAGGTGTTAAAGGTCGTAAGCAAGGTCGTTCACGTTACGGTACTTCTTCTAAAGGTCAATAATAATTATTTAAATATAAAATCGATATAGGTATACAATGTCGCGACGTCATGCAGCTGTAAAGAGAGTAATAAAGCCCGATACTAAATATAAGAGTGTATTGCTTTCGAAGTTTATTAATAATGTAATGAAAAGTGGAAAAAAATCTCTCGCAGAAAGGCTGGTTTATGGTGCTTTTGCTAGAGTTGAAAAGAAGCATGGGTCTGATCCTTTCAAGACATTTAATGATAGTATGAATAATGTAAAGCCTTATGTTGAAGTTACTTCCGTAAGGGTTGGAGGTGCGAACTACCAAGTTCCTTCGCCTGTTGATGAGAGAAGAGGTTATGCACTTGCTATACGTTGGCTTATCGATGCTGCGCAAAAGCGTTCTGGTCGAAGCATGATTGAGAAATTAGCTGAGGAGTTGTTTGATGCTGCGAATAATCGTGGCGTTGCGATTAAGAAGAGAGAAGATACTCACAAAATGGCGGAAGCTAATAAAGCTTTCTCTCATTTTGCTCAAAGATCCCAACAACAGAGGTAGGTAGGCATGTCTAAGAAGCAGTTAGCTGACGTCCGTAATATCGGTATATGTGCGCACATTGATGCTGGCAAAACCACTACTACTGAGCGTATTCTTTATTACACAGGTAAATCTCACAACATAGGTGAAGTGCACGATGGTGGTGCTACTATGGATTGGATGGAACAAGAGCAAGAAAGAGGTATTACAATTACTTCTGCTGCTACAACCTGCTATTGGAATGAAAAAAGAATCAATATTATTGATACCCCTGGTCACGTTGACTTTACAATCGAGGTTGAAAGGTCACTTAGGGTGCTTGATGGTGCGGTAACTGTTTTTGATGGAGTTGCTGGTGTTGAGCCACAATCTGAAACTGTTTGGCGTCAGGCGGATAAGTACCATGTCCCTAGAATGTGTTTTGTTAACAAGCTTGATAGAGCTGGTGCGGACTTTTTTAGGTGTGTACACATGATTTCTGATAGGTTGGGTGCTGTGCCACTTGTTTTGCAATTACCAATTGGTATTGAAGATGAGTTTCAGGGCGTAGTTGACCTTGTTAAGATGCAGTCAATTATATGGAAAGATGGCTCCTTAGGTGCTGAATATACCTATGGTGAAATTCCTGCTGACTTGAAAGTTAAAGCGGATGAATATAGACTGAAATTACTAGAAACAGCAGTTGAAACTGATGATGTTGTAATGGAAAAATATCTTGGTGCTGAGGAAATTTCTGAGGCTGAGTTAAAGTCGTGTATAAGAAAAGGTACGATTGCTGGTACTTTTGTTCCGGTAATTTGTGGTTCGGCATTTAAAAACAAAGGTGTTCAGCCTTTACTTGACGCGGTTGTTGACTATCTGCCTTCGCCGCTTGATATACCTCCGACTAAAGCTATTAATGCTAAGACTGGGGAAGAAACAACGATTGAAAATTCAGAAAATGGGCCGTTTGCCGCTCTTGCATTTAAAATAATGACAGATCCTTTTGTTGGGTCTCTTACATTTGCAAGAATTTATTCTGGTAAGCTTTCTGCTGGGTCGTCAGTTGTGAATACTGTAAAAAATCAGAAAGAGCGTGTTGGTCGTATGTTGCTTATGCATGCGAATGATCGTGAAGATATAAAGGAAGCTGTGGCTGGTGATATCGTTGCTTTAGCTGGTTTAAAAAATACTACAACAGGTGATACCTTGTGTGGTCCTGATGTTGGGCTTATTCTTGAAAGAATGGAGTTTCCTGAGCCGGTTATTAAGCTTGCTGTTGAGCCAAAGTCAACTGCTGATCAAGAAAAAATGGGATTTGCGCTTGCTAAGCTTGCTTCAGAAGATCCATCATTTAGAGTGTCAACAACTGAAAACGGTCAAACAAATATTGAAGGAATGGGTGAGCTTCACTTAGAAATTCTTGTAGATAGAATGAGGAGAGAGTTTAAAGTTGAAGCAAATGTTGGAGCTCCAGAGGTTGCTTATCGCGAGACAATTACTACGTCTTATGAAGTAGATTATACGCATAAAAAACAGTCAGGTGGTGCTGGGCAATTTGCTAGAGTAAAGATTACATTTGAACCGGGTGAGCAAGGTAGTGGTTTTACATTTGATAGTAAAATTGTTGGTGGCTCTGTTCCAAAGGAATTTATTCCTGGTGTAGAGAAAGGGTTAAAGAGCATTATGGGTAGCGGCGTTGTTGCTGGGTATCCCATGATTGACTTTAAGGCTACGCTTACAGATGGCGCGTTCCATGATGTGGATTCAAGTGTATTAGCTTTTGAAATTGCTGCTAAAGCGGCTTTTAGAGAAGGTATGCCAAAAGCTGGGGCAAAGCTGCTTGAGCCGATTATGAAGGTGGAGGTTGTTACTCCAGAAGATTATATGGGAGACATTATTGGTGACTTAAATAGCCGTAGAGGTTCTATCCAAAATATGGAACCAAGAGGTAATGCTCAAGTAATATCTGCTCATGTTCCTTTGGCTGAAATGTTTGGTTATGTGAATACTTTAAGATCTATGTCTCAGGGTAGGGCTCAGTATAGTATGGAATTTAATAGCTATGCTCAAGTGCCTGGACAAGTTGTTGATGCAATTTTGCTTAAACAGAAAAAATAGTTTTTGACCATCAAGGTGCAGACAAAGTGTAATAACACTTGATTTAGCGCCGAGAATATGATAGGAGTGTAGCTCAATTGGTAGAGCGCCGGTCTCCAAAACCGGAGGTTGCGGGTTCGATGCCTGTCGCTCCTGCCACTTTTGCTTTTAGAACGAGATTTAAGGTCGTATGTTTAAGAATTTAAAAGCGTATAAGTTTTTTGATCAGGTCAAGCAAGAAGCAAAAAAAGTTATATGGCCAGTAAAAAAAGAACTTATAACATCTACTTCAATAGTAGTTGTAGCAGTTTTGCTATTTAGCTTAGTTAGTTTAGTATTAGATTATGGCATACATAACTTGATACAGTTTTTGTTAAATATTGGTAAGTAGCTTAGGTGAAGAGATAATTATGGCTAAGTGGTATATACTACATACGGTTTCTGGCTCTGAAAAAGGGGTTAAGAAAATGATCGAAGATCAGGTCATTAAAAAGAAAATGTCTGATTATTTTGAGGAAGTAGTTGTTCCAGTAATAGAGGTGCCAGAGATAAAAAGGGGTAAAAAGATTCTTGCTGAGAAGAAATTTATGCCTGGTTATATACTAATAAAGATGAAAATGACAGATGAGTCTTGGCACTTAGTAAAATCAGTGCCAAAAACAACTGGATTTTTAGGGAGCAAAACGCAGCCGCAGCCACTTAGTAATGCTGAAGCTGAGGCGGTGTTTAAAAAGCTTGAATCGGAATCGAAAACTGCTAGCTCTTCAAGTCTTTATAGTGTTGGAGATAAAGTTCAAGTTATTGATGGGCCGTTTGATAGTTTTTCTGGTGTTGTGGAAGAGTTGAACGTTGAGGGGCAAAAACTAAAAGTTTCTGTTTCTATTTTTGGTAAAGCTACACCAATAGAGCTCAGTTTTACTCAGGTAAAGAAGGTCTAAGGTTAGTTTAATTTAGATAATTATTATACAAACATAAGTTTAAGGATTAAGTGCATGGCAAAGAAAATTACTGGTTACATTAAGCTAACTATTCCTTCTGGGAAAGCTAATCCGTCGCCACCCATTGGGCCTGCGCTTGGTCAAAAAGGCGTGAATATTATGGAGTTTTGTAAAGCTTTTAATGCTGCAACAAGCTCTCTTGAGCCAGGTACACCGATACCTGTGATTATCACGGTGTATGTAGATAAAAGTTTTGATTTTATTACAAAAACTCCGCCAGCTTCATTCTTTTTGAAGAAGTTTGCAAAAATTGCAAAAGGTTCTGGTGCTACGAAGAAAGAGGCTTTTGTTGGCCAAGTTACAATGGCTGATTGTGAAGAAATTGCAAAAATTAAGATGCAAGATTTGAACGCCAACGATTTGGCTGCGGCTGCAAAAATTATAGCGGGATCTGCTGAATCTATGGGTCTTGAAGTAATTAAATAGAGCCAGTTAAACACTAAGTTAAAGTATAGGATATTATGGGGAAGAAAATAGCAGCGGTAGTAAAAGAGTTGGATCAAACAAAGGAATATTCTTTGCAAGATGCCATTGCGACTATTAAGAAAATTAGTTTTACTAAATTTGATGAAACTTTAGAAGTCGCGATTAATCTTGGAGTTGACCCGAGGCATTCCGATCAAATGGTGAGAGGTATTGTCTCTCTTCCAGCTGGTCTTGGTAAGGACGTTAGGGTTGCTGTTATTTGTAAAGACGAGAAAGTAGCAGAAGCTAAGGCTGCTGGTGCTGATCTGGCTGGGTCTTTAACATTAATAGATGATATTAAGGCTGGAAAAATTGATTTTGATGTATGTATTGCGACTCCCGACATGATGGGTATAGTTGGTCAAGTAGCTAGAGTTTTGGGTCCTAAAGGGCTTATGCCAAACCCAAAATTAGGTACGGTCACACCTGATATTGCAAATGCAGTAAAGAATGCTAAAAGTGGTCAAGTAGAGTATAGAGTTGAAAAAGCTGGGATAATTCACGCAGGTCTTGGTAAGCTTTCTTTTGCAGAAGGGGATTTGCTTAAGAATGTTCGGGCTTTTGTTGATTCTGTAGTTAAAGCAAAACCGGCTGGTGCGAAAGGTGTTTATTTGAAGAAGGTTCATATGTCTTCAACTATGGGACCTTCCTTGAAGGTTGATTTGTCAACAATTTCTAATTAGGAATATTTGGAGAGATAGAAGTGTTAAGATCTGAAAAGAAAAGTTTTGTAGAAGAATTAGAGGGTATTTATAAGACCTCAAATTCTGTAATCGTAACACACTACCACGGCCTAACGGTTGCAGAGGTTACGAAGTTGCGTAAATCTCTGAGAGAGAAGGGAGCTTCGTTTAAGGTAGTAAAGAATACACTTTCTAACATAGCTGCGTTGAACATGGGTGGGGTTCATGACCCTAAGATGTATGCTGGGCCAACGGCGATTGCATATTCCGAGGATCCAGTAGCAGCTGCGAAAGGTGTAGTGGAATTTGCTAAAACCAACGATAATTTAAAAATTATTGGTGGTGTGGTAAATGAGATGATTCTGGATGTAAGTGCAGTACAACAACTTGCTAAATTGCCATCACTTGATGAGCTTAGAAGTACGCTTGTTGGTCTGTTACAAGCACCAGCGACAAAACTTGCGAGAGTCTTACAGGCTCCGGCCGGTTCGTTGGCCAGAGTTGTAGGAGCTTACGCTGATAAAAATTAATAATAAATAAATAGGTTAAAAGAGGTAAAATTATGGCAGACATAACAAAAATTGCAGAAGATCTATCAGCTCTTACAGTAATGGAAGCGGCTAATCTTTCTAAGCTTCTAGAAGAAAAGTGGGGTGTTTCTGCTGCTGCTCCTGTTGCTGCTATGGCGGCTCCAGCTGCTGGTGGTGAAGCTGCTGCAGAGAAAACAGAATTTGATGTTATTCTAGCGGCTGCAGGAGACAAAAAAATTGAAGTAATTAAAGTAGTTAGAGCTATAACAGGTCTTGGTTTGAAAGAAGCAAAAGATCTAGTTGATGGCGCTCCTTCTCCGGTAAAACAAGGTATCGCAAAAGCTGATGCTGATAAAATTAAAGCAGAATTAGAAGCTGCTGGAGCTAAAGTAGAAGTTAAGTAATTACTTAACTTTGATTTTTAAGTGATAGTTGCACTTTCTTATAGCTTACTAAAGCTCAATAGAAAGTGCGACTTTTGCATGTGAAGCGCGTAACTCAGTAAAAATTTAAGTTTTTGCGAACAACTTGTTTTAATAATATTTTGTTTGTTCTATGTGGGTTTATATAGTATTAAGTTCAATCAATTATTATTTTATTCACTCTATCGCTCTTTCTTAGTTGAGTTGCTGGAACTTAAAACAACTAATGCCGTTTTCATTGTTAAATCAGACGTTTGAGTTAAAGACGAGTGTATTCCTATGTTTGTTATTAGAGCCATTCTGAGATTAAAAAATTCATTCGTATTATTTAAAAATGAAATTGGTATTATACATTAGTAATCGATAAAAACATCTGGAGATCTTATGCTGCAATCCTTACAAACAAGTAAGAGAGTTAGAAAAAACTTCGGTAAGATTAAATTGGTAGCATCTATACCAAATTTAATTGAAATTCAAAAAAAATCTTATGAAGATAGTTTTTTACAGCTTCATTTGCCTGAAAAAGAGAGAAGTAATCGAGGTTTGCAAGGAGTGCTGGCTTCTATTTTTCCAATCCAAGACCCTTCTAATACAGCGACGCTCGAGTTTGTCAAATATGCTTTTGATCATCCAAAATATGATGTTGAAGAATGTATCCAGAGAGGATTGAGCTACATTGCTGGGTTGAAAGTTACTCTGCGATTAAGCGTCTTGGATATAGATGAGACTACTGGTGCCAAAGAAATTAAAGGTATAAAAGAACAGGAAGTCTATATGGGAGATGTCCCGTTTATGACAAAAAATGGTACTTTTATAATAAATGGTACAGAAAGAGTTATTGTCTCTCAGATGCACAGGTCTCCAGGTGGATTCTTCTACCATGACGAAGGTAAAACACATTCTTCTGGTAAGTTTTTATATTCTGCAAGGATTATTCCTTATAGGGGATCTTGGCTTGATTTTGAGTTTGATGCAAAAGACATTATCTACATTAGAATTGATCGTAAGAGAAAATTACCAGTAACTACTCTACTATTTGCTATTGGTATGACTAAGAGTGAAATTCTTGCTACTTATTACGACAATGAAATTTATGAGCATAAAAAGAAAGGTTGGGTAAAAGAATTCAATCCAAGTGAAGTAGTGGTTCAGCGTCTGAATGCAGATTTGATTGATGCTGATACTAACGAAGTAATTCTAGAGGCTGGCCAAAAAATTACTCCAAGATTGGCCAAGAAGTTTGTAGAAAGTGGTTTGAAAAAAATTCTAGTTCAAAACGATACGCTAGTTGGTAGTTATGTTGGACAAGAAGTGATTGATACAAAAAGTGGTGAAGTCTTAGCAGAGCTAGGTGATACACTTACTGAAGATACAATCAATGGTTTGATATCAGCGGGTGTAAAATCAGTGGCGATCTTAAAGGTTTCCCCATACAGCGATGCCTATATAAGAAATACTCTTTGTGCAGATAAAAACCAAGATCAAGGCTCTTCGCTTATTGATATCTTTAGAGTTCTGCGTCCTGGTGAGCCTTCTACTGTTGAGGCTGGTAGGGTGCTTTTTGAGAATTTATTCTTTGATGCCAACAGATATGATCTGTCAGAAGTAGGGAGAATTAAGTTAAACTCTCGCTTAGATATTGATGTTGCCGAAGAAAATACCTGCTTGACTAAAGATGATATCAAAGCGATCGTAAAAGTTTTGATTGATTTGAAAGATGGCAAGGGGTCTGTTGATGATATTGATCATTTAGGAAATAGACGTGTAAGATCTGTTGGCGAACTGCTTGAGAATCAATTTCGAGTTGGTTTGGTTCGTATGGAAAAATCAATCCTGGAACGTATGAGCGTTGTTGATATTGATGCGGTGATGCCTCATGATTTAGTTAATTCGAAGGTTCTTGGTTCTGTAGTTAAAGAATTTTTTAGTACTTCACAATTATCACAATTCATGGATCAAACTAATCCGTTGTCTGAAATTACTCACAAAAGAAGACTTTCTGCTTTAGGTCCTGGCGGTGTAAGTCGAGACAGGGTTGGGTTTGAAGTTCGTGACGTACACCCAACTCACTATGGTCGTATATGCCCGATTGAAACTCCAGAAGGTCAAAATATTGGTTTAATTAACTCAATGGCTACATTTGCTCGAGTTAATAAATATGGTTTTATTGAAAGCCCGTACAGAAAAGTCAAAGATGGCTTTGTAACTGATGAAGTTGTTTATCTAACGGCAAACGATGAAGCGAAATTTAAGATTGCTCAGGCTGATATGGAAATTGGCTCTGATGGAAAAATAAAAGCGGAGTTAGTTAACTGTAGGTATGAAACAGGAAATTTTGTTTCTGTTCCTCCAAGTGAAGTCGATTTTATTGACGTTACGCCTATGCAAGTAGTTTCTGTTGCTGCATCTTTAATTCCATTTTTAGAAAATGACGATGCGAATAGAGCTTTGATGGGATCAAACATGCAGCGCCAAGCTGTTCCATTGATTACTACTGATGCTCCATTGGTCGGTACTGGTATTGAGGCCGTTGTTGCAAGAGACTCTGGGGCTGCCATTGTTGCAGTAAATGATGGTATTGTTGTAGAGGTTGATGCAGAGAGAATAGTTGTACAAACTCTTGAACGTAAGCAAAATGGTGCTCCTGAAGTTGATATTTATACTTTAATGAAGTATCAAAAATCTAACCATAATACTTGTATTAATCAGAGGCCTTTGGTTGCGGTTGGCCAAAAGGTTAGAGAAGGAGAAGTAATTGCTGATGGTCCTGCGATTGACCGCGGAGAAATAGCTTTAGGGCGTAACATGCTAGTAGCATTTATACCGTGGAGAGGTTATAACTTTGAAGATTCGATATTAATTTCAGAAAGAATTGTAAAAGACGATGTCTTTACTTCTATTCATATTGAGGAATTCGAAGTTGTGGCAAGGGATACACGTCTTGGTCCGGAGGAGATTACTCGCGATATGCCTAACGTAGGTGAAGAAGCTCTTCGTAATCTAGACGAAGTAGGTATTGTCCATATTGGTGCAGAGGTTAAGCCTGGTGATATTCTTGTTGGGAAAGTGACTCCAAAGAGTGAGTCGCCAATGACTCCTGAGGAAAAATTACTAAGAGCCATATTTGGTGAAAAAGCGTCGGATGTGAGAGATACTTCATTGTACGTTCCACCCGGTGTTGCTGGTACAGTTGTTGAGGTGAGAGTTCTTTCGCGTCGTGGAGTTGAAAAAGATGAGCGTGCAATTACTATTGAGAAACAGCACGTAGAAAAGCTGGCAAAAGATAGAGATGACGAAGTTGAAATTATAGATCGTTTTGTATTTATGCGCTTGCATAAAATACTTGAAGGTCAAGTAATTATCAGTGGTCCAAAATCCGTTAAAGCTGGTGAAAAAATAGACAAAAAATTGCTTGAATCTTTGTCAAAAGGTCAATATTGGCAGCTTACTGTTGAAGATAACGCTGTGATGAGTGAATTTGAACAAATTAAACAGCAATATGACGAAAAACGAGATGAGCTAAATAAACGTTTTAATAGCAAAGTAGATAAATTACAAAGTGGAGATGACTTACCGCAAGGTGCTTTAAAGGTTGTAAAAGTATTTATAGCTACAAAACATAAGCTCCAACCTGGTGATAAGATGGCTGGTCGTCATGGGAATAAAGGTGTTATTTCACGCATTATGCCTCAAGAAGACATGCCTTTCTTAGAAGACGGTACTGTTATTGATGTAGTATTAAATCCACTAGGTTTGCCATCAAGGATGAACGTTGGTCAAATTCTTGAAACGCATCTTGGTTGGGCAGCGAAAAATCTTGGTAAAAATGTTGGTGGGATGCTTGAGAAGTACTCTCATAACGAGATTGATATTGATTCAATGAAAGATTTTGTTAGTAAGATTTACGAAGGTAGTGAAGTTGCTGCCCAAGTCAAAGATTTGAATAAAGAAGATTTTTTAGAGTTTTGTGATAACTTAAAAGACGGTGTTCATTTTGCAACTCCTGTATTTGATGGAGCAAAAGTTGAGGGTGTAAAGGCTATGCTCAAGCTAGCTGGTCAAGATCCTTCTGGGCAAGTTAGAGTAATTGATGGTAGAACTGGAGAGTATTTTGATCGACATATTACAGTTGGTTACAAATATATCTTGAAACTGCATCATCTAGTAGATAACAAGATACATGCTCGTTCTATCGGTCCGTATAGTCTTGTTACTCAACAACCGCTTGGAGGTAAGTCTCATTTCGGTGGTCAAAGGTTTGGTGAAATGGAGGTGTGGGCACTGGAAGCTTATGGTGCAGCATTTACATTGCAAGAATTATTGACTGTTAAGTCTGATGATGTAACTGGAAGAATCAAAATTTATGAAAATATCGTAAAAGGTGATCATAATTTCAGTTCTGGATTACCAGAGTCGTTTAATGTAATGATCAAAGAATTCAGATCGTTATGTTTGAATGTACAGTTAGAAGAGAGTTCTTAAGTAAAAACAAAGCGCTTACCTTGAGTTTAAGCGCTTTGTAACTTTAGTTTATGATTTAGCGCTGGTAAGCGTTTTATAAGGTTTTTAGTTTGGGGAAAAGTCCATTATGTCACAGATCAATTTTTACGGCCAGCTCAATAGTACGCAGCAATTTGATCAAATCAAAATAAATATTGCAAGTCCTGAGCAAGTTCGTTCATGGTCGTATGGTGAAGTTACAAAACCAGAGACAATAAATTACAGAACATTTAAGCCTGAAAAAGAAGGCTTGTTTTGTGCAAGAATATTTGGTCCAGTGAAGGATTTCGAATGCTTGTGTGGTAAGTATAAGAGGATGAAATATAGAGGCGTCACTTGTGAAAAATGTGGCGTTGAGGTTACTACTTCTAGAGTAAGGCGCGAGCGTATGGGCCATATTGAATTGGCCGCTCCAGTAGCTCATATTTGGTTCCTAAAATCCCTGCCTTCAAGGATTAGTACGTTGCTTGATATTACTATGAAAGATCTAGAGAAGATCCTATATTTCGAGAATTACGTAGTAGTAGAACCAGGCATGTCGCCGTTACAAAAAGATGATTTGTTATCAGAGGATGCTTACTTAAGAGCTCAAGATGAGTATGGTGAGGATAGCTTTGTTGCTATGATAGGAGCTGAAGTTGTTCAGAAACTATTGGCTGATTTAGATTTGGAAGAATTAAAAAAGCAGTTAAAAGCTGATTTATTTGAAACTTCGTCGGAAACGAAGAAGAAAAAATTTGTTAAGAGGCTAAAACTTGTTGAAGATTTTCTGTCTTCGGGCAATAAGCCTGAATGGATGATCATGAATGTGTTGCCGGTGATTCCACCAGAAATCAGGCCTTTAGTGATGCTAGATGGTGGAAGGTTTGCTACTTCGGACTTAAATGAGCTATATAGAAGGGTAATCAATAGAAATAATCGTTTAAGAAGATTGCTTGAGTTGAAAGCGCCGGACATTATCATTCGTAACGAAAAACGTATGTTACAGGAATCTGTTGATGCGTTGTTTGACAATGGTAGACGTGGCAAAGTGGTCAAAAATGCAAATAAAAGGCCATTTAAATCTTTGAGTGATATGCTTAAAGGTAAGCAAGGTCGTTTCCGTCAGAATCTTCTTGGTAAGAGGGTCGACTATTCAGGTCGTTCAGTGATCGTTGTAGGTCCAGAGATGAAATTGCATCAATGTGGATTACCGAAAAAGATGGCTCTGGAATTATTTAAGCCATTTATATATTCCAAGCTTGAAATGTATGGTATTGCTACGACTATTAAAGCGGCAAAGAAAATAGTTGAGGCTGAAAAAATTGAGGTTTGGGATATTCTTGAGGAAGTTATTAGAGAGCATCCGGTACTACTAAACAGAGCGCCAACACTTCACCGTTTAGGCATACAGGCATTTGAGCCTTTGCTTATTGAAGGAAAAGCAATCCAGCTACACCCATTAGTGTGCGCAGCTTTTAATGCTGATTTTGACGGTGATACAATGTCAGTGCATATTCCGCTATCTATTGAAGCTCAGCTAGAAGCTAGAGTGCTTATGATGTCAACTAACAACATTTTAAGCCCTGCTAATGGTAAGCCTATTATTTCAGCAGATAAAGACATAGTTCTTGGTTTATACTACTTAACTCTTGCGCTTGATAAAGAACCTGGCGAGGGAATGGTATTTAGTGATATAAAAGAAATTGAGTTTGCTTTGTTTGAAAAAGCGATAACTTACCATTCAAAGATAAAGTATCGTACCAAAGTTTTGAATTCTGATGGAGAATTTGTAGAAACTATAGTTGATGCTACTCCGGGAAGAGTCATATTGTCTCAGTTATTACCAAAAAGTAATAGCTTAGATTTTAAATTGCTAAATAAAGAAATGACTAAGAAAAATATATCTGGAGCGATTGATTCTGTGTACCGTTATTGTGGTCAGAAAGCTACGGTAATTTTTGCTGATAGATTAATGGAATTAGGCTTTAAGCATGCTTGTTCATCTGGAATTTCTTTTGGAATGGATGATATGGTTGTGCCTGCTGCGAAATCTAAGTTTATTGGTGAAACAACAGGCTTGGTAAATGAATTTGAGCAGCAATACCTTGAAGGTCTGATTACTTACGGCGAGAAATTTAACAAAGTTGTTGATGCATGGACTGCTTGTACGGATAAAATCGCATCAAAAATGATGGAAGAAATAGCGGTACCTTCTGATGATGAAAAGTATAGTACTAGTCAGGAAAAACTGAATTCGATCCACATGATGGCGGTTTCGGGTGCGAGGGGTTCTGCAGCACAGATTAAACAGCTTGCTGGTATGCGTGGTTTGATGACTAAGCCATCAGGTGAAATTATCGAAACGCCTATTAAGTCTAACTTTAAAGAGGGACTTACTGTTCGTGAGTATTTTAACTCCACTCACGGAGCTCGTAAAGGATTAGCAGATACGGCTCTTAAGACAGCAAACTCTGGTTACTTAACTAGAAGATTAGTTGACGTTGCTCAGGATTGTATTATTACTGATGATGATTGTGGAACAACTGATGGTATTGAAGTAAAAACAATCATTGAGGGAGGTGAGATTATTATCTCTCTTGCAGATCAAATTCTTGGAAGAACTGTTGCAATTGATACCTACCACCCAGTTACAGGTGAGATATTAGTATCAGCTAGTCAGCTAATAGATGAAGAAAAGCTCGATAAAATTGAATCTTCGGGATTGGATTTAATCAAAATTAGGTCCGTGCTTACTTGTAAAACTAAAAATGGAATTTGTGCGCATTGTTATGGTCGTGATTTATCCACTGGATCATTGGTATCTATGGGTGAAGCGGTTGGAGTTATTGCTGCTCAGTCTATCGGTGAGCCTGGAACTCAGCTTACAATGAGAACGTTCCACATTGGTGGTGCTGCAACAAAAGGTACCGAGATATCTTCTGTTGAAGCTTCGTACGAAGCTAAGGTAAAAATCAAAGGTCGTAATTTAGTGATTAACTCTGAAGGTCGTCAGATCGTCATGAGTCGTTCATGTGAGGTGCTTCTTGTTGATGACAAAGGAACTGAGCGTTCAAGATTTAAAGTACCTTATGGTGCAAGGTTGATGGTTGATGACGGCTATAAAGTTGAAAAAGGTCAAAAACTTGCTGAGTGGGATCCTTATACTATTCCAATTATTACTGAGAAGTCAGGTAAAGTTGTGTTTACTGATATGCTTGAGGGCTTATCAATCAGAACTATAATGGATGATACTACTGGTATTGCAAGCAAGATAGTTATTGAATCTAAGCAATATTCAAAAGGCGCTGATTTGCGTCCGCGTGTACAGTTGCTTGATGCAAAGGGCAAATCAGTAGAGCTTTCAACTGGATTGGAAGCAAAACATTATTTACCTGTTGGAGCTGTTTTAAGTATTGAAGACGGGGCCCAAGTGGCTGCTGGTGATATTCTTGCTCGTATTCCTCGTGAATCCACGAAAACTCGTGATATTACTGGTGGTTTACCAAGAGTTGCTGAACTTGTTGAAGCAAGGCGTCCAAAAGATCATGCTGTTATTGCTGATGTTGATGGTCGCATTGAATTTGGGAAGGATTATAAATCTAAGAGGAGAGTAATTTTACATCCTACTGATGGCGCTGAGCCAGTCGAGTATATGCTGCCAAAAGGTAAACACGTAGTAGTTAATGAAGGCGACTTTGTTAAACGTGGAGATATGATTATCGATGGTAATCCAGTGCTTCAAGATATTCTGAAAGTTATGGGAGTTGAAGCTCTTGCTCGTTACATGGTATCTGAAATTCAAGCTGTGTATAGGCTGCAGGGTGTAAAAATTGATGATAAGCATATTGAAGTTGTGATTCGTCAGATGTTACAAAAGGTTGAAATTACCAACGCGGGTGATACAACTTTCCTTGCTGGTGAACAAGTTGACTCACGTAGCTTGGATGAGATCAATGAACGTGTAGTAAAAGAGGGCGGTCAGCCAGCTAGATATGAACCAGTATTGCAAGGTATTACAAAAGCTTCATTGCAGACAAATTCATTTATTTCTGCCGCTTCATTCCAGGAAACTACCAAAGTTTTAACGGAAGCTGCAGTTGCTGGTAAAATAGATTATCTACAGGGTTTGAAAGAAAACGTTATTGTGGGTAGGTTGATACCATCTGGGACTGGCTTTTATATGGGAATGGCTAAAAAATTAGCAGCGGAGAGAGATAGAATTATCGCTGAGAAATAATATCCAGATTTGTTTGCTATAAGAACTCATATTATGTAGCTAGAAGAAAAAGCTAGATAAAGAAATAGCATTGGATATATAATTTTATAAACAAAAATTGATTAAAATGCACGCAACACTAGATATATACAGACTATAAAATATAAATTAATTCTTAGAGCAAATGTGGTAGCTATGCTAAAAGCTACCACATTTATACAAATTAAGCTTCTCCTCCGTAACATGAGTTGATAATCATTTTGCGTCATAGCAAGTTCCTTAACCTAACTACGGTATATTGAGCAATAATATTATTCAAATCTCAATGAACGGCAAAGGTGGAAGGAAGTATTGATAACATTGTGATTGAACGATTTTTTAGAACTATAAAATAACCTGAGTTTTGCGTAAGAAAAAACTTAAAAAGCTTTTAATAAAAGGCTTGAGAAAGGAAGGGAACACGAATAAATTACAATTTTTAACCTTCAATTGAAAATAGATAATTTATGTTCGCATTCCTAACTGAGATTTTCTGTCAAATCGATGATTTTTGCAATAGTCTTGATTCAAAGTACCAACATTTTTTCTTAAAGAGTCCAACTAAAAAACGACATAAAGCTTGTTCTATAAGCCTTTCGGAGCTAATGACGATAGTGGTGTTATTCCATATAAGAGGTTATAGAACTTTCAAAGATTTTTACCTAATATGTGTATGTCGTGATCTCAAAGCTTATTTTCCTAAAACATTAAGCTACTCTCGGTTTGTACAAATTATGGATCACTCTCTAATGCCGCTTACTGTGTTTTTAAGTGGTCTTAAAGGTAAGAAAACAAGGCTTTACTACGTTGATTCGACTAGTATTGAGGTGTGTAATATAAAACGTGAAAAACGTCACAAAGTATTTAAGGGAATTGCAACTAAAGGTAAAAGTTCCATAGGATGGTTTTTTGGATTTAAGCTTCATTTAGTGATTAATAATTTAGGAGAAATTATGGCGTGTAGCTTAACTTCGGCGCCCCTTTTTTAGCTGTTGTAGAAGTACCATCACCATGCACTGTAACGGTATTCAGCATTCCTGCTTTAAGTAATCTCGCTACTGAAGACTCGAAAATCTTGTCGAAATATCCCTGCTTTACCCAGAACTTAAAAGCGTTGTAGATATTAGTATAATGAATCTCTGGTTTGCCATCTTCTTTTGTCTATTGGTATCTGGTCCCATTGGCATCCAGTATGCATAAGCTTGAGAATGTAGTTGAATAATTAAAAAGCGATATCTTTGTACTCGGTCCACGCGTACCACTTTTAAGATGCGGTAAGAAATTCATTAAACTCATTTTCGCTCAAGGCCTTAGAAATCCTATTGTACAGCCTGTTCATCTTCATTCTATTTGACTACCCTAGGTAAAATTAAAAATAATCAATATACCTACAAAGCTTTTAAATACAAGGACTGAGTGAGCTTATCTGGCTATAATTGAAACTCGCAATGAGTTGTTAATTTTAACTTGACGGTGCCTTTTTCAACACTAGCTTACCTCGCTCAATTTTAACTTGACGCTGCCTTGACGATCTGTAATAATTTATTATATATTTAAGGTATAAAAGTAATATTTTAGAGGATAAAACTTATGTCAAAAAGTATGTCAAAAAGTTTATGGAAACAACTGGAGGAAGCGATAAGTACTGCCACTGTAGTTTCAACCTCAAGAGGGTTAGCTTTAATGGAATTAGTAAAAAAGTATCATGTTCCTTCTGAGAGGAATGATGAAGGACTCATAGTGTATGCTGGTTGCCCAGGGGTTATGAATTATAAGGAAGAAGGTCCTGTTGAGCTACGTTGGGGCAGTGGATTTCATAACGCAGACAAATGTGGAAGGTATATTCAACTAGAAATGGCGCTTACAACTATAGATAAGGGAGCCTGTATAAAGGATGATGGTAGTTTTAAGGAATTTATCTCTATGTTTGAAAATCTAGATATTCATGGCAGAGTAATGTTTTTTAATATTGCTTCGCTACAGGAACCAGCATTAGCCGACTATTTAATTGAGCTTGCTATTCCCTATTCAACACATGGGGTGAGCATGGCTACACTTCCCTACGGAAAAGGTACAGGTACTGTAGGAGCGATTTTTGATCATTATATTACTCCTTATGCACCAATGTTTACACTAGGTCATGAGTTACTAAATCAACTTAATAATTTAGAATTAATTATTGATGAGGAGAGTTTTTTTGATGTAGTAACACAGGTATTTAATCCTTTAGATATAAAGATATCAACCATATACGAACTTGCTCTTGTAGGACAATATATTGCGGCAATGCAAAGTGAAGTAGCACTCGTTAACCCGATACTTAACGCTCAACTTAATCAAATGAAAGAAATTACGGCAAGTGAGGTATATGCTTTAATAAGTACGCTAAATTCTTTATCAAGGATTGCTGATGATATGCTAGAACAAGCACTCATAGATGCAAGAGGAACTCCTACTGGGGACTCTCATTTATTTGGAACCGAGGCTGCTGAAGGAATTTGTGGAGTTGCTTGTTTGGATTTCAATAATATCGACTTAACTGGAGAAATATAGTATAGTAAATTAAGTTGAGATGTGCGTATTAAAGAATTTAACTAAAGTGTACAAATCAAGACTTAACCTTACAGACAGGCACCGTCAAGTTAAAATTAAGTGAGGTAAGCTAGTGTTGAAAAAAGCATAAAATTATAATAACCTAGCAAGAGTCAGTGCAACTTCAGATGGGTAATTTTATGCATCTACATCAACCACCTAAACATCATAGATTTCCAGTATCAATAATCAGCCATGCTGTATGGAGATATCATCGGTTCAACGATAGTTATAGGGATATCAAAGAAGAGCTAGCCTATCGAAATATAATAGTTAGTCACGAAGCGATACGTTCATGGTGTAAGAAGTTTGCTTCTCACTTTAAGGAAGTAATCAGAAAACGAGAACGTAAACCAAAAGACAAATGGCATTTAGATGAGATGACAATCAAAATTAATGGCGAATATTTTATATTGTGGAGAGTTGTTGGCTGATGGTTATGAGCTAGATGTTTACTTACAAAAGCGCCGTAATAAGAAATCTGCTATTCGCTTTTTAACACGTTTGTTAGGGTGCTATCCTAGTCCAAGGTTAATTGTTACTGATAAGCTCAGAAGCTACGTAAAACCAATTAGGCAAATGTGCCCTGAGACTGAGCATCGTTCTCATAAAGGCCTAAATAACCGTGTTGAGAATGCCCATCAACCCACTCGTAGAAAGGAGAAATCATTGATTAGATTCAAGTCTCCTGGAGGAGTACAAACTACTTTATCATTAATGGGCAAGGTGAGAAACATATTTGCTATTGATGTAGGGCGATATACAAAAAATGCCGAAGACCAAAGATCTGCATTTGCAGTCGCTAAATCAATCTGGGATGATGCTACTCAAAGACTTCTTGTTGCCTAAAATTCAAGATTATTGCCTTTTTACGGCCTCAATTCATTAACTTGACGGTGCCGCCTGAGATCCTTAAGTAAGTTCAGGACTATACTAGCCTGTTATGGCGGACACTTGCCAATTTTTGCCTCACAAGCTATCCATTTTTGAATTCAAAGCTTGTTTTACTATTAAACTATTAATATGTTGTGCTATTCTTTTTAGATATCAAGTTTTGAAATAAAACGTACAAACGATTTTTTCATGGAACTTGTGTCTCTTCCCTATAAACAATAGGTTAAGGGCGCTTGTTCATTAAAATCTTATTTTGTTCAGTTTATTTGAGATATAATACAGAGGATAGCTTAGCAATAGAGTATGAAAATAATCAGAAATTTACTACTGGTTCTATTATCAATAATGTCACTATCAGTCAAAGCGGATATTTACTCTGCAGAGACAGTAGAAGAGATAAACAATAGCTTAATGGAGTTTCTAGAGAAACGTAATCCTGAAAAAACTTTGGTAGTGCTGCCTTTGGAGGATTTTTTTGCAGTGCCCACTCATCCTGCTTTTGACGCTACTAAGGAGGAAGAGTTCCGAGTTTTAGTTGCGCGTGTTTCAAGCAAAGCTAAGTTATCTCGAAGACAATATTTAGGTGGGCTAATTCTAACACAATACGAACAAAGGTTCAGTGATCCATTGATTCCAGAGTTTGTCAAAAATTTACAAAAAAAGAATGTTCCTATTATTGTTGTCACAAGAAACTTCTCTGGAAGTTTGAATAAGATACCATATCTAGAAGTATGGACCTGGAAATATTTATTTGACAAAGGGGTGGATCTTTCAAAAAGCCCAATTGGCTCCAAGCAGATAATGTTTAATAAAAAATATAAGAAAATTGGTGGAACATACCCTACTTTTTATAAGGGTTTGTTATCATGCAACTCTGCAGATGGAGAAAATTCTCCACAAAGTATTATTGCCTATCTGTTATCACAAGAATTAAAATGGTTACCTGATGTGATCTACGTTGTTGATAAAAAGAAGAGTTATATTCAATCTTTAGAACAGCAATTTAAATCGATACGTTCTGACATACAAGTTGAAGGCTTTGTTTATTCTCCGGTAGTTAAAAGCGATATTCAAATAAGTTCAAGTGAGTTTGTAAAATTTTGGGAAAGTTTAGTTGCAAAACTCAATGCTATAACCAGAAAAGAGTCAACTGGTACAAAAGAGGATCCATATGAGCAATAAGATAATATTGGCTATAATAATGTTAATAGTGAGCAGCAATATTGCTAATGCACAATTTACGGCCACCTACTCAGTGAACTCGCCTACCATTAAGAAAATTGAAGAGTGGGTTGACAAAGATACCTTAGTATTTATTGAAATTGATGACACTTTGATGATGCCACAATCTCTTATGTTTTCCTTTGACTCTAATCCTTATAGAGTATTCATAGATAATATGATTTCTCTAGGTAGTCTCTCCGTCAAAACTCTAAATTTTTGATATAATTTCAAGAATTTCAAAAATAAATCACCGCACATTCATTTTTT